>NZ_JBWGPQ010000026.1:0-40234 GCF_056331585.1 Thermanaerothrix sp. | reverse complement strand
ATCAGGCGTGACTGAATCATGGCGCAATTCGCAGTTTTAAGGTATGCTTTAATCACCCCACCGCGGTGGTGCGGGAGGGCGTGGCCATCCCTTACCTTCCCTAACCCCGCGCGGGGGCTGTGCCCGTAAGGGCGGACGACCAAATGCTGCCAACGGAAGGAGGCCTGGCCTATGATTAAAGATGCGCTCAAAGAAGCCGAGACCCGCATGAAGGGCGCCTTGCAAACGCTGGAAGAAGACCTCGCCGGCATTCGCACCGGTCGCGCCACCCCTGCGCTGATCGAGAAGATTCCCGTGGAGTACTACGGCGTGCCCACCCCGCTGATGCAGTTGGCCGCCATCAGCGTGCCCGACCCGCGCACCCTGTTGATCAAGCCCTTCGATCCTTCCACCCTGCGCGCCATTGAAAAGGCCATCATCGCCTCGCCGCTCGGGCTGACCCCTTCCAACGATGGGAAAACAATGCGCCTGGTACTCCCCCCGCTAACCGAGGAGCGACGGCGCGAATTGGTCAAAATGGTGCATGCCCGCCTGGAAGAAGCCCGCGTGGCCATCCGCAACATTCGCCGCGACGTGATGAAAGACCTGCGCGAATTTGAAAAAGAAAAACTGATCTCGGAAGATGACCTCAAAAAAGGCGAAGAGGAATTACAGAAACTAACCGACCGAATGATTGGAGAAGTAGATACCATTGGCGCGCGAAAAGAGAAAGAAATCCTGGAATTCTGAGCCTATGACCGTCACCCCCGCCTCGGCTACGGCTGCAGAACTGACCAAAGTTCCCACCCACATTGCCATTATCATGGACGGTAACGGACGCTGGGCACGTCAGCGTGGCTTGCCGCGCCTGGCCGGCCACCGCGCCGGCACCGAAAATCTGCGCCGCATCATCCGGGCCTGCGTCGAATTTAACATCAAGTACCTGACCATCTACGCCTTTTCCACCGAGAACTGGGGCCGCCCGCAGGAAGAGGTCAACGGGCTGATGGCCATCCTCGAAGAGGTGATTGATAAAGAACTGGATGAACTCCATCGCGAGGGGGTGCGCCTGCAACACATTGGCCGCCTGGAGCGCCTCAACCCCACCCTGGTCGAGAAGGTCAAATACGCGGTGGAGTTGACCAAACACAACGACCGCCTCATCCTTAACATCGCCTGGAACTACGGCGGGCGCGATGAAATCGTCTGCGCCATCCGCAAGATGATCCAGGATGGCGTCAAGCCGGAAGAGGTCACCGATGAACTGGTCAGCCGCTACCTTTTCACCGCTGGCATCCCCGATCCGGACCTGATCATCCGCACCTCGGGCGAGATGCGCATCAGCAACTTCCTAATCTGGCAGGCCGCCTACGCGGAATGGTACGTTACCCCCACCCTGTGGCCGGATTTTGACCGTGAGGAACTACTCAAAGCCCTGATGGATTACAGCCGCCGCGAGCGCCGTTTCGGACGACTCTCCACCACCGACTGCTGCACCGAGGTCTAACTGCATGTTTGCCCAGCGCCTCCTGGTCATCATCGTTCTGATTCCCATAGGAGTAACCTTTGCGGTGCTGGGCGGCTGGGCATATGCCGCCTTCATTACGCTGATCCTGGTGGTGGCAGCCTGGGAATACTGGCGCATCTTTCGCCGCGGCGGGTTCGCCCCCCTGGCCAGCGTGCTGTTGCCGGGCGTAGCCATCCTCGTCCTCAGCCGTGCCGCCTGGGGCTTTGATCATAGCCACCTCATCCTCTCAGCCTTGATTCTGGTGACCATGCTGGCGCACATGGGGGCAATGGCCGCCACGCGCGCCGCCCAGGGCGTTGATTTTACCATCACCCTGGGGGGGTTGCTGTATATCGGCTGGTTGGGCAGTTACCTTATCTCGCTGCGCGCCCTACCCCAGGGCTTATGGTGGTTGCTCCTGGTCATCCCCATCATTGGGATTGCCGACTCGGCAGCGTTCCTCATCGGACGGCGCTTCGGCCAACACAAACTTGCCCCCGCCATCAGTCCCAACAAGACCTGGGAGGGCTACCTGGCAGGGGTGGTGTTTGCTATTTTGAGCGGGCTGCTCCTGGCCTGGCTGTGGCGCCTGCGCTACCCCGAACTACACCTTTCGCAAGGGCTGGTGCTGGGGGTGATGATCGGGGTGTTTGCGCCCTTGGGTGACCTGGGGGAAAGCATGTTCAAGCGCCAGTTCGGCGTCAAGGAAGCCAGCCATCTTTTGCCGGGGCATGGGGGGGTGCTCGATCGCATTGATTCGTGGATCTGGGCCGCTGTGATCGGGTATTACCTGATCACCGGCTTGTGGTTATCCGTATAACCCCAACTTCCCATTTAGCGGAGGAACGCGATGAGCCAAATCCCCTTACACAGCGAGATCGGAGATACCCGACCGACGCGCAACCTGGCCTTGGAACTGGTGCGAGTGACCGAAGCCGCGGCGCTGGCCGCCGGGCGCTATGTGGGCCGCGGCGATAAAGAAGCCGCCGACCGCGCCGCCGTGGATGCCATGCGCCTGATGCTCAACACCATCCAGATGGACGGTGTGGTCGTGATCGGCGAGGGCGAGAAAGATCAGGCTCCCATGCTCTACAATGGCGAGCGCCTGGGCACCGGCGATCCCCCCAAGGTGGATATTGCGGTGGATCCGATTGACGGCACCCGCCCCACCGCCCACGGCTTGCCCAACGCCATCTCGGTGGTAGCGCTGGCCCCGCGCGGGACGATGTTCAACCCCGGCCCGGCGGTATATATGCATAAAATTGCGGTCGGCCCGGCGGCGCGGGATGTCATTGATATCGAAGCACCGGTGGAAGAGAACCTGCGCCGCATTGCCAAAGCCAAGGGCGTGCCGGTGGAAAACCTGACCGTGGTGGTGCTGGATCGTCCGCGCCACGCCTCACTTATCGCCGAGATCCGGCGCGTCGGCGCGCGCATCTCGCTCATCCCGGATGGGGATGTGGCCGGAGCGCTGATGACCTGCATCCCCTCCTCGGGCATTGATGTGATGATGGGCATCGGTGGCTCGCCTGAGGGCGTCATCGCCGCCGCCGCTTTGCGCGCCGCCGGGGGCAACCTGCAGGGTAAACTCTATGCCCGCACCCCCGAGGAACGCGCCCGCTGTGAGGAACTGGGGTATGACTTTGACAAAGTCTTGACGCTGGATGACCTGATCGCTTCGGACGATGTCTTCTTCGCCGCCACTGGCGTGACCAACGGTGATCTGCTGCGCGGGGTACAGTACTTCCCCGATGGCGCCGTCACTGAGAGCCTGAGCATGCGCGGCTTGACCGGCACGGTGCGGCGCATCATTGCCACTCATCGCCTGAGCAAACTGGCGCGCATCAGCGCTATTCCCTACTGAGACCACAAATCCCCTGCCCCGGTGTGGACGGCGCCGGGGCAGGGGTTATGGAGACAGTCGTTTAGAAGGTGAGGGCTAGCGGATAATGTAGGTGATACTGGCATCGGCGCTGATCACCAGTTGCCCCGCGGCGACCGGTGCGCTACCACCACCGCCAATCCCCATACCCTTGGCTTCATACAGCGGGATGAGGCTACCCGAGGAGTAGACGCTCACGTTCTGCACTTCACCTAGGGTTACGCCCGCTGCGGCGGCCAGTTCCTGCGCGCGGGCCTTGGCATCTTCCACCGCCAGGCGGCGGGCCTCGGCCTCGGCTTTGGCGCGGTCGGCCACATCGAATGAGATGCCGTAGATATTATTGGCCCCGGCGCGCACCACCGCATCCAGCAGGCCGCCCAACTGGCTCAGGTCCCGCACGGTGATGAACACGGTGTTCTCCACCACAAACTTGGTGCCCAGCACCTCGCCATTGGGGCCAATGTTTTGCTGGGGGTAGACGTTGAAAGCACTGGTCTGAATATCCTTTTCGGCCACGCCGCGTTCCTTGAGCAGGTTGACAATGGTCTGGGCCTGCTCATTGTTTTTACTCAACGCCGAAGCCACATCGTCGGCTTCAGTGCGCACCCCAACGTAAATATAAGCCAGATCCGGCACCACATAGACTTTGCCGTTGCCCGAAACATTAAGCGTGCGCAATTGTTCCGGCGGGGGTGCCGCCGGCACCTGAATGCAGCCAGCCAGCAAGCCCACCATGGCCAGTGCGAGCAGGGCAAACAATAATGGTTTCTTCATGATCTCCTCCTTGTGAGGCTAAGATAAGGTGATTTTTTTTCAAGCATCTTAAAGACGCCCTGCGCGCCAGAAAGTTCCAGCCGGTCAGGGGAGATATGCCACCTGCACCCCGCCCATAGGTTGCTCAAGACTCAGACGCAAGTCGGCGTTGGCAGCGTTGGTACCGGGTGTGTAGCATACCTGATCCGCACAGGTTACATCAGGGGGTAGGCTCAGCGTTGCCAACGCCCGATCAATGCGCAATTCCAGCCGCGCTTGGCGCGGCACATAGAGCGTGGTAAAGCCGATGGGGTTACGCAGGCTGGCCTGCAGGTCACCCGTCGCAGGTAGGGTGACGGTCAAACTGCCCAAGGCCACCTCGCTGGTCAATTGCCGCACCCGCACCTCGCGCAAATCCAGCACCTGACTGCCCAGGCCGCTTTTGAGGTTGAGCACCAGGTCCACCTGGGGGTTGAAACGCAACCGCCACTGCGACTGACTCGGCCCCAAACTCCACGGGAAGACCACCGAGGAACCCTCGGCGCCCAGACGCACCTGAACCACACTCCCACGCGTTTGGACGTCCTCGGTCAGCGTCAGCGCCCGCGGCAAGGTGATCTCACCTTCCAACAAGTTGCGGCCACTGGTAGCCCCGACGATCTCCAACCGCCCCAGTGGCTGTTCAATCGTCACCTCTGCCGTGCGCACCCCTGCCGGCAAGGCATAGGTGAGGGGTTGAGCCTGGGCCGGACGGCGCACCTGTCCCACGGCAAACCAGGTGATTCCGACCACCAATCCCAAGGTAATGAAAAGCGCCAAGGCCGACGTCCAGGCCGGCCGGCCGCGCAGGACCAGGTCCAGCCCCAGCGCAATCAAGAAGATCGGCCACAGGCGCAAGAACAACTCCCAGCCTCCCAGGGGCAGGTAGCCCAGGTTGGCCAGTAAAAAGATTCCACCTAAAAGGATGGAGAACACCCCCCAGGTCCAGCCTCTGCCCTGGTAGATGTGATCCAAGCCGCCGATGATAAACAGCACCGGCCAGTAGCGTAGGAAGATCTCCACGCCGTTAACGCGGATCACCTCCAGATTGTTGAGCAAAAAGATCACGCCAATGGCGATCAGCAATAACGGGAAAAACAGACTTGGGCGTTTTGCGTCCATCGCTTATCCTCCCCTAAACCCGTCTCGGGCGCAGGGCACGATAGACCAGGAACAAGCCGATCAAGATCAGCGCCGCTGGCCAGAAGTAGCGTCCCAGCGTGGTAGCGCCCAAGAAGAGCAACCCCGCAAACACCAACAGAATCGCCGCCGGATAGAGCGGCCAGGTCATGCGCATGCCTCCAGGGCCGGGCAGGAGATACAACGCCAGAAAGGTCAGCCCCAGCCCGGCAAAGAAGATCCACCCTCTACTATCGGCGGGGAGAACCGAATCGGCTAGGGAGACCACAGCCAGGGTCAACATGGTACCGGTAGGGATGAGTGCCCACCAGAACTCGCGCCGTTGCAGGTAGACCACCAAGAAGCTCACACCGATGCTTCCCAGCACTAGAACACCGCCCAGGTAGCGCGTGGCTTGTGGCGCCAGACTGCCCAGCAAGACGAGTGCCCCGATCCCCAAGAGCGGGAACGCCGGAAACGCCGCCCACCACGCCTCACGCCGTGAGAGCATCACACCTAAGAAGGTTACCCCACCCAGGGTGAGCAATAAGCCCCAGAAAAGCCCAGCCAGGCGCACCTCAAACCAAAGACTCACCAGGGCTAGCAGGCCGGCCAGGATCAACCCGATTCCACCGATTAACCGCCAACGTGATTCAGACATCTCTTCCTCCGATCCCAAAAAGATGAGGTTATTCCCTTTTGTCTACGCAAAAAGGGCTAAAAGATTTCGACCGAACCCAGCCCGGTTTCCAGGCGCAGGTCAAAGCGGTTAGACACGTTGGCGTAATCCGGTGACTCATAGACCTGGCCGTTGAATGGAAAGCGCTGAGGATCAATCTTAACCCCGGCCAGGCCGCTTTGCACCTGGACGCGGAGGGCCATGGTCTCCGGCACCTGGATTTTGAGCGCCGCCACCCCACTCTTAAGCACGGCGCTGCCCTGACCTTGCGCCGGCAGCACCACCGTGGTCTCGCTGGCGCCAGTTTCTAATTCCAGGCGGCGCACCTGCAAACGGCTCAGGTCGAGGTGGGTTTGATTGGCGCCAAGGTGGCATTCCAGATCGAGCGGCAGGCTTGGAGTGACCTCCAACGCCCAGCGGTATCCCTCACCCCCTTCTACCCAGGGCCAGAGCATCGCATCGGCTTCCAGGCGCAGGTGCACCTCCAGGCGTTCACCTTCGCGGCGCACCTCCGGCGTGACCCCACCGCAAACGCCGCGCAAGAAGAGCGCCCTCTCGCCCTCCAGCGCGCCCAGGCTGAGCCGCCCCGCGCCGTGATCCAGGCGCAGGTGGGCTTCCCGTGCGCCGTCGAATGGAATGGTGATTTCGCGGGCCAGGGTATCGTGTCTTGGGCGAGGGCGCAAAAGGAGCCACACCCCAAACAGGATCAGCGCCAGCGGCCAGAAGAGCGCCCAGGCGCTGAAGGGCAGTAGACCGAGGTTTTCCAGCAACAGCAAGACCCCCAATAGGAGCAAAATACCGCCCCAAAATAACCGTCGTGGATTCATAGAACGTCTCACTTTCTCGGGGAAATCCCCCCTGAAGATTAGAATACGCCCACCCACCTGCAAGGTAGCAATCTGGGTACAATGGTTGTATAAACAATTTTATTGTAACATTGAAGAACGTTATTGTGTGAACGATTTCAAACCCGCCCTGGGACGCGCTTCCAGGGCAGATTTGTCTGGTCTGGACAAATTCTGTATAATGAAAATGGGCAACGCGCCCTGCGGGTGGGGCTGGCCCAGGAGGTCACCATGTTTGTCACGGTATTGATGGGATATGTCTCCCGCGAGAACTGGAGCACCCTCCAAAAGGCCTTTGCCGAGGCCGTGCGTCATCCCCCCAAAGATCTGCTGCACTCGGTGTTAGTGCAATCGGTAGATGACCCCATGCAATGGCAGATCATTTCATTCTGGTCATCCTACGAGGCTTACCAGGCAGCTGAGTCCAACAAACAGACGGATACCTGCATCCAACTGTTCTGCGCGGCGGGGAGCACACCGACGCGGCGAGGCTACCGCGTGAATGGACGCTTCAGCCGTATCTAGGGGGCCTCATGGACGCGTGGCTAGAGCGCCTGGTGGCGCTAGAGAGTGACGTTGCCTACAAAACCCCACCGGCGCCGGGGGAGCGCTATTTTCGTTACCAGCCGGGGCGATTGCCGATTTTGCTCTCTGCCCCCCACGGCGCTGCTCACATACGGGAGGGGCGGCTGAAAGACGAAGAGGATTACACCGCCGCTCTGGCGCGCCTGGTGGCTGAATTGAGCGGCGCACACGCTCTCTTCACCTATCGCCTGGCCGACCCCGACCCCAGCTTTTACCCCGAGACACCTTACAAGCGGGCCCTGCGCCAGATTGTGCGTCGCTACCGGATTCGCTTCATCCTGGATCTGCATGGCTGTGCAGCCTACCGCGATTTCGGGCTGGCGCTGGGCACCCTGCACGGCCAGAGTTGCCCGGCGGAGCGCGGCCGCATCCTCTCCCTCTTGCATCAGTTCGGGTTCCGCCCAAACGGGCCATGGCTCTCGGTGGTGGACGTGGACCGCACCTTCACCGCCAACGGGCGCCAGGGGCAGGAAACAATCACCCGTTTTGCCTGGCAGCGTTTGGGGGTGGCAGCGGTGCAGTTCGAACTCCATCCGCACCTGCGGGTGGTGCGGCGGCTGGGGGAGGCTTCGGAACGTGAACCCTATCAGGCCCAGCCAGCCCAAATTACGCGCACAGTGGCGTTTTTCCTGGCACTGGTGACCCTGTTGGCCGAGGGTTACCGTGAAAACGCCACACCTGCTGAAACCTGGGCACCCACCCCCGAGAGCGAGGAGGACGGGCCCGGGCGCGAGGACTGAGGCCGTTTTTATCCCGGGTCGTCAGTGGAACGCAGCCACCGTGACCACTCCGGGGGACTTACCGCACCTTGCTCCAACCCATTTGCAACATCATAAACCTGAGCCGTTCTATGACGACAGGGCAAATCCGTTCCATCCTCGCCCAGGGGGACGGATGGAGGGCTGAACCACACGGCTTGTGATTGCCGCGGCCGGGGTACTTTGACTGTGCGGCTCGGGTTGCCGATCATTGACGGCCCTTCCCTAACCCACTCACTACGCCGCGCCTCCTATTCCCTCTGGCCATGGCCCCGACCTCGGCTCACGCTTGACCTGCCACCGCGGGGTTCTCGGATCTTGACCACAATCATTAAGGGGCTTGCCATCTTCAATCTAATGCATTTATAATCAAATCAACCGGGGGGAAAGATGCTGCGAAAAATTCCTGTTCTCCCTACTATCCCATCCGATCTCTACATTCACGAGCACCTACCGGCGCCGTCCGGTCGCGTAAGCCAATATCTTTGCATCAGGGAGGATAGCATGGGTGCCGACCTATCCCACCTATGAGGCACACGGCCTGATCTGGGTCTGGTGGGGCGAGCGGCGCAAAATCCTAACGCCTCCCGCCTGGTTCGATATCGGCCCCGAGTTTTCTTACTGCAGCTATCAAGACGTATGGCCGGTGCATTACTCACGCATGATCGAAAATCAACTCGATGTCATGCACCTCCCCTTTGTGCATTACAACACCATCGGGCAAGGGCAACACGTCGCCGTGGATGGCCCGTTGGTTCGCGAGGAAGGCGATAAACTCCAGGTATGGGTGTTCAATCGCCGTGATGACGGCACACCTCCACGCCGCGCCGCCGAACTTCCCGCCCCTACCCGCCCACCATTCCTTGAATTTCTCTTTCCCAATCTGTGACAGAACCGCATCAGCGGCGAGGTGCGTATTGTGGTGGCTTTTGTCCCGGTGAATGAGGAAAACGCCCTGATGATCTTGCGCTTTTACCAGCGCTTTGTGCGCCTACCGTTCTTGCGCGACCTGGTTAACCGATTGGGTTGTTGGTCCAGCCGGTATATTGCCAACCAGAATAAACGCGTGGTCAGCCAACAGCGCCCCAAGCGTTCGGCCTTGCGCAGTGATGAGCACCTGTTGCGGGGGGACGGGGCTGTGTTGGCCTACCGCCGGCTGCGCGATGAACGCCTGGCACAAACCACAAGCCGTTCAACACCATCGCGGCGAGGGGGCTAATCCTCGTCCCCTTCCTCACCCCCTTCCGCCCCGCCACGGCCAAAGGTGCGCACCAGCCCCTGGATCAGGGCGTCTTTCTCCGCCGCGCTCAGCCGGGCCTGGGGATGTAAAGGTAGATAAAGTGCCGGGGGCATGCTGCCGTTACGGATCACCGCGGCGACATCATCGGCTTCTTGTTCGCGTTGGCCCCATTCGGAGACGTTGAGTTTCTCCCGCCCTTCCTGCACGTCGCGTTGGATTAACGTGGTGACGATGGGCAGGCGGCTGTACCATGGCCAGACCGTCTCGTTGCTGTGGCAATCGCCGCACGCGCGGAAGAACAGCGCCCGCGTCTGGGGGCTATCCCACGCGGGCTCGGCAACCACCGGCGGGTTGGCCGGCACGGCACACCCGGCTAGAGCCAGCGCAACCAGCAAGCCCAACCCCCACCGAATCCACCGATATTCATGACTCATGCGGCTTACCTCCTCAACCTTTGGAATGTTGGTCACACCGCTAACATCATTTTAGCACAGCGAAAAAACACGCCGGGCGGAGACGCGCCCGGTGTGGGCTCAGCCGAACCGAAACATGCGCGGCATCTGCGCCAGCAGAGGAAAGTTCCCCGTGGCCAGGAAATGGCGTTCCATCATCGCCTTCTCCCAGCTCAGATCACCCCGCATGATTGCCTTCCAAACCTCGGACTTAACCCGCAGGGTCAATTTCGGGTAGAGCGCCTCGCCCCGGTGGAAGGTGCAGCCATGCTTGGTCAGGCGCAGGTAACACGCCCCGCTTTCCTCCCCACTGAAGTAAAACTGAATCTCCGCCTCTTGGCCGCGCGCTGCTGCCGGGTCAAACTGTGGAGCCAACGCCGCCACCAGGTCGAAACAACTCGGCTCATGGGGTTCCGCCATGGCTACCCTCCCCGGACTCGCCGAAATTACCTTCAATCAGGGTCACCAGGGCTTCTAAGGCTTCACGACTCTGCTCGCCCCGCGTTTCGATGAGAATACGATCTCCCCGCTTGACGCCCAACCCCAACACGCTGAGGATGCTCTTGGCGTTGACCAGTTGCTGGGGGCGATCCACGCGCGCCACCTGGATCTCGCACGGAAACTGTGCCGCCGTTTTGACAAACAGCGCTGCCGGACGCGCATGCAATCCTGCCGGGTGCCCCACCACGATCTCCGCCCGCGCGCCGGAATGATCTCCGGCCGGGGACGGGCTGACCTGAGATTCCCCCTCACTCGGCTCAAACAGCACGTGTAATACCTCAATCACTTCTCGGGGGGTCTGTGCCCGTAGGATGCGCTCAATATTCGTCGCATCCTGGCACAGGTCTATCAACGTCTGCAAGGTCTTGACCTGGTATTCCGGGCGGGTAACCGAGAGCATGAAGACCACCCGCACATCTAACAACTGGGTGGGATCGCCCATGAAACCAAACTTAACCGGCTGGCGCAGCACCCCTACCGCAATGGCCGGTCTCAGGCAGTGACTGACATCGGTATGCGGAAAACTAACCGCAATGGGGGTTGGTAGAGCGGTAGGAAATTTCTGCTCCCGCGCCAGCACCGCTTGAGGATAGGTCTCTTTCACATAGCCCTTCGCCAGCAGACGCGTCGCCATCTGCTGGATAACCTCATCTGGACAATTTGCCTCCAAATCCAGCCATACCAGGTCTTCGGACAATGAAATTGCCACGTCGCTCACCATACTTCCCCCTTATTCAGGATATAAGTCGCGCCATCAGCGCGCAATACGCACTGACCTCAATGCGTTCCAGAGCATCATAACCGGATTCCAAATCACGGGCAAAGACGAAAACCCCGTGGCGCGGCGCCAGCACCGCCGCCGCCTGCTTGCGCACCCGTTCGATTTGTGCTGCCATCGCCGCGCCGATCACATCGGCCAGGCGCTGAGTGTGGGCTGGAGCATCTTCCACCAACTCAATCGCGCCAAATTTGTCTGTGGCATAAAGCATGGAGGGAATCGGTCGGCCCAGGCTACAGAAGACCAAAGCATTGCGGGCATGACCGTGCACCACCGCAGTGCCATCAGGGTAAAACGCATTGAGCAGTTTTAGGTGAACCCGCACCTCCCGTGAGACTTCGCCTTCCCCTTCCAGGCGATTGCCGGCCAGATCAAGCACCAAAATCTGCTCCGGGCGCAACCGCCACTGGTACTTACTCCCGGCATAGCGTGGGGTCATGAGGATAACATCATTCACGCGCAGGCTGATATTACCTCCGGCCGAATCAGTCAGATTGCGTGCATACATCAGGGCGCCAATTTCGGCAATCCGTTGACGCCGGTCAAGATATGAATCCATCATTCCAGGCATCCTTTCCTCATCATCTTATAATTCGCGCTGAGATAATTGCACTCGCGGGAGTAATTGCTCGACCTCAGCACGGTTGATGAAGCCCGCCCCCAGCACTTGGGTATTAGCCGCCCCGCACGCCACCCCCCAACGCACCATCTCTGGCAGGCGCAACCCGTTTAGCAACGCGTAGGTCATCCCTGCCAGCAGTGAATCCCCACACCCCATCACGTTGATGACGTTATCCACCTTCAATGTACCCTGCCAGAGCGACGTCCCATCGGTCACCATCAACCCATCTTCCCCTTGGGTCACTGCCACGACCTCAACCCCTTGGCGGTGTACTTGGCGCATAGCCGCCACAAGGTGATCTTGTGTTTCCAAACGTTCCCCTACCAAGTCCTCCAGTTCTTCACGGTTGACTTTAACCATGAATGGACGGGCCTGGGCACCCTCACGCAGAGCAGCCCCAGAACTATCCAAAACGCACACCACCCCGCGTTGACGGGCTTCGCTGATCAACTCGGCTAACAGGTGCGCCAGGGCTGGGGTCTGGGCCGACCCACAAAAGAGTGCTACCTGAAACCCACCGATCACCTGCAGAAATTGGGTTTTCAGTTTCTCCATCTCTTTGGCGCTCACGGCCTGCCCCGGCTCGTAGAGGGTATAACCCTGTCCACTCGCCTGCTCCAACAGAAGCGTGGAAATGCGGGTGGGTCGGCGGCAAGCCACAAAGTGCGTCGGGATACCTTCACGTTTGAAAACCCGCCGCGCGGTCAACCCTGGTCCGCCTCCCTGAAACCCAAACGCCAGCACCGGGGCTCCCAAGCGGTGAAGCGCCCGGGCGACATTGTTGCCCTTGCCACCTCCGTATTCCATCAGCACGTGCACGCGGTTGACAGAATCGGGACGGAGCGCTTGCGCCACAAGAATGCGATCCAACGCGGGATGAAGGGTAACCGTCAGGATCATACACGACTCCGTTGGGGGTGGCTCCCGGTGAAGGGTACCGAGAGCCACCCCGATGTTTTTAGTCGGCAGCGGCCGGTTTAGCCACCTTAGATGCTACCTCAGGGTATGGCAAGGGATTGCCAGAAATACCCCCACTTTCCTGAGCCGCAGCATTCTCGCGGCGCTTCATCGCCGGGAAGTAATACCAGACACAGAAAGCCAGAATCACCAACGCAATCAAGGCAGGGAGAATCTGGCCGTTTAGCCCGTTCAGGATGGTGAAGACGAGCAAGCGCATGCCGGCGGCGTTGGTCTCCAGCCAGGTCACCATACCGTAGCCCTCGGGGATCTGGATCGCGCCGGTGGCGACGGCCAGGTTGGTCAGGTAAGGGGCGAAGTAGGTTGCGGCGCCCAAGTAGACCGGGATGCCGATGATCGAGAGCAAGAGTGATTTGACCAGATCGCCCTGGGTCAACACGGTAACGGTTGCCACCAACGAAACAGCGATGATGCTGCCAAAGGGAAGGGTGTTGTTATAGGGCAGGATGATGGCAAAGAGCAGGATCAACGGGGCGATCAGAATACCAGTCACCCACAACGAGTCAATCCCGGCCAGCACTGGCCAGTCCAGGCCAATGTAGAAACTGCGACCGGGGAAGCGCTTCTGCATGAATTCCTGCGCCCCCTCGGCCACCGGCGCCAGTGCGCGTGCAAACAGCCCGGCCAACAAGGGGAAAAGGGTGACGATGGCAGCACACTGAATGATCAGCGTCGCAATGCCTTTGAAATCATAGCCTGCCAGCAGGCCAAAGATCAACCCCAGAATGGCGCCGATGACGTAATTTTCACCAAACACACCAATGCGGCGGCGCAGGTCGGCCGGACTGGTCTTGATCTTATCCAGGCCGGGGATCTTCTCGATCAGGTCCAACACTGGCGCCATCCACATGATATCCAAGAGCATGTTGTGCGAAACCGCGATACCCGGGATGCGGGTGAGGTTGTAAACCTGCTCACGGGTATGATCGGCGCTGATCAATTCCGCCACCATCCAGATCCCCGCGACTAGGAAACCCAGCGGCAGCGCTAGCGCCGGCGCGCTCTGGCCAACCAGGGCGGAAACGAACGCGCCCAGGGTGGCCTTATGCCAGACGTTCCACATATCTACGTTTAGGCATTTGGTCCAGCCCAACGCTAGCATTATGATGTTAATGGTGATCTGGAGCGGGAACATCAAGAATGCATATGGCCAGGCCCACGAGATCACCGATGCCACGGTCCAACCCAGGTCGTAGGCCTCAAAGCGCAGGCCGGGGATGCGCTGCACCATTGCCTGCCCTGCCTTGCCCAGGATAGGGAAGGCGAAATCAAAGAGCACGAAGATACCGGTAAAGGCCACCCCCAACATCAAGCCAGCACCGATGGCTTTGCCCACGCGCATTCCCAGCACCAGACAGAGCAAGAACATAATCACTGGAAGGGCCACGTTGGGGCCGTAATCAAGAAAACTACGAATGGCATCTAACGCGGCTTGCATTTTTTTCCTCTCCTTTCTCAGTAGAACCAAGATAAACATTGAAACATTGGATAGGGTGGAAGAGCCAGGGCAACAAAAGGCAATACCAGAACTCACCTCCTTTCGTTGGGGGTGTGAAAAAGGGTTATACGTTATGCAGACCGGGATGAATTACAATTTGAGAATCTCTTTGATCTGACGCACGATGTCAGCCGTGCCTACACCGGTAAGTAACGGGATGCCGTTAATGGAAGGAATGGGCAGCTCTTTATCGCGGATGGCGTACGGGGTAATGGATACAAGCAGGTCGGCCACCTTGGCTTCGGCCTCCAGGCTCTTGATATCCACCGCCCTGACCTCTACATTGTGATATCCCTGATCACGCAGAAGATTCCTCAACTTTTCGGCAGCCACGTTTGAGGTGGCAACCCCTGAACCACATGCAACGATAATGCGTTTTAGCGGCATACCTCACGCTCCTTTTGGGTTGATGAGTTGCGGCGGGTTTGAAGTTGGGCAATTTGACTCCGTATCCGTTGTAGATCCTCCTCTCCGAGCAAGGGATTTACCGTTAATACTGGCAGACGTGCCGCGGTGAACTTAACCGTTGTGATCACCAAATCTACCTGGCTCAAATCCAAGCGTGCTAACTGGCGCAGCGAGGTGCTCTCTACCACCTCAATATCCGGCAAGGCGCTTTGCAACCGATACACCAACAGCCGCGCCATGACACCGCCGGTAGGGCACGCCACCACCACGCGGATACGGCGTCGCTGGGCTTGCTCAGCCAGTTGCACCGCCAGCGCCAGGTACATCACTAAATACGCCACTTCTTCTTCCGGGATGACCAGACCATACTGCACGCCCACCTGCCGCGCAACATCTATGGAGAGTGCCCAGAGGTGAGGGTAAGCCTGTTGAACATCTTGCGTCAGTGGGTTGTACAGAGGCAAACCCGCCCGCAGGCGCGCTAGTGCCCGCGCCAGGTGCAAGGCCATTTGGCTCAGAATATCGGTATGACACAAGTCATACCCCAAGCGCTCACCGAGGCGTTTGAGCATTTCCTCGGCTAACTGGCGGCCAAGTTCAGTTTCACCGGGTGCAGCGGGCTGGGGAGCGAGAGTTAATTCGCCCTGGCAGGCTTTGAGCTCGACCAGAAACTGGAAGATTTCATCGCGTGGGATGGGCATGCCGTTTGCGGCAGGAGAAGACGCTATCATCGCTTCCAGGTGAGCAAATTCTTGGGCCGAAACGAGTACCTCCACCGGTCGCTCCAGGCGACTAACGGTATGACCGCTTTCTAGGCGCCGCAGTGCCAATGCCCAATAAAGGGTCAGGAAAAGCAGATCATCATCGCGAAAAGTTAGGCCCAACTCGCGCTCCACACGGGTGACGAAGCGACGCGCAGCGGAGAGATTCCAGCTCTTAACCTCGTCTAACAACACTTGCTGCAAAAGGGTGAGGGATTCATTGAGGAGCTTGCCGTGGATACTCAGATGGGTCAGCGCTTCATTCAGGCCGCTGTGAAGCAGAATCTCAAGCAAAATGTGACGTTGGGCGACCTAGGGGCCGATCAGGCGAAAGCCTTGCTGCCTTAGACGCCTGAGAACGATTCCCTTGGCGTTCAGGCGCGTTTCCGCCTGGCGCAGATCGCGTAACAACGTGGCGCGGGAAATGCCTAATCTGGCTTGCAGAACCCCGGCCGTCGTTTCCTCTGGCTTGGTTAATAGCAGGAAAACAAGGTAGAGAACGCGTTCTTCGGTGCGGAAGAGCGGCGGTGGTTGCGCTTGCTGTAATTCGGCATGCAAGCGCCGCCGTACCTCAGGTGTAGCGCGGAGGTACAGTCCACGGCGTGGTCGGATCACCAGTTCGGCCCCTTGCCGCATAAGCCAGGCTTGTAAAAAGGGCAGGCGGTAGCGCAGGGCACGCGCTGAGATACCCACGCGTTCCCCCAGGCGCTGTGCCGAAAGGGGCCGATCTGCATCCAACAGAACCAGTAGGGTTGACACCTGAAAAACATCCAACGCCATTGCCATTGACTTTATTATGACATTGTAAAAACGAAAATTCAATCACGTTAAGATACGTTTAAACCGTAATAAAATATGACAATCTGATCTATTAGCACACCGTTGCCGGTATCAGAACATTGTCAGACAAAAATTGCAATTTTTTTACCTTGATTTTTAATGTATTTCTAATAATTTCATGTATAATCATAAATGCCACAGGCCGAGGTGCCCCCCTCACCCCGGCCTGTGGCGCTTTAATCGCCCCATCTGCGTCAGCGCGGGTGGCAAGAGCCCACCCGGGCACGAAAATCCCAGATCCGCACTGTCGACCACACCCGGCCCACCCTTCTACCCCACAACGTTCCTCATCAGCCGTCAGACCATCGCCTGTCTCCCCAGGATGAAACCTTTATAACGCCGGGCAACACCGGTCGTGGTTGCGTTAGCCCGGCAGAAACACCCACCGCGCGAAGAGGGCTCGCCCCCAACCTTCGGCAATCACTCGCCTAAATCCGACCCCTCCGCTATAATTTAGCGCAGGAGAGTGATCTATGTTCGATGATATCCTGCGCCGAAAAGAGAACGAACAAAAATTCCGCGCCGAACGCCGCCTGCCCCCCGGCCAGGCGCTGACCAACCGCTTCCCGGTGCTTCACTATGGCCCCGTCCCGCGCGTGGATTTGAGCACCTGGGATTTCCGCATTTGGGGGGAGGTCGAACAACCCCTGCGTTTCACCTGGGAAGAGTTCAGCCGCCTACCCCGCACCCGCCTTACCCTCGATATCCACTGCGTTACCCGGTGGAGCAAACTGGATACGGTGTGGGAAGGCGTCAGCCTGCGCACGCTGATAGATCTCGGCTTGCTCAAACTCAAGCCCACCGCGCGCTTCGTCATCCAGCATGCCGAATACGGCTTCACCGCCAATCTGCCGCTCGAGGTGGTGCTGGCAGAGAACTTCCTGCTTGCCACCCACTACAACGGTGAGCCGCTCACCCCGGAGCACGGCTTCCCCTTGCGCGGCGTGGTCGGCGCCATCCCCGGCCGGGACGACCTCAAAGTGCCCTACTTCTGGAAAGGGGCTAAGTGGCTGCGCGGCCTGGAATTCAGCGCCGAAGACCGTCCCGGCTTCTGGGAACAGGCCGGCTACCACAACGAAGCCGATGTGTGGAAGGAACAGCGCTACGCCTGAGGGGATAAACAGGCCGTCATCCTGCCACCGCCTTTGATCGGGTGTGCTGCGTCTGGTTAGGGCTTTAGGTGGTTACCACGGCGCGGTAAGGGGTTAACTGCCGCTCTAGCCAGAGCAAACCGTAGTTAAATGCCAGGGCCAGCGTCGCCACCCCCAGCGCCCCAGCCCATACTTTATCCATTCGGCCCGCCTGGGCGATGCCTTCAAAGAGCAACGTCCCCAAACCCCCGGCCCCGAATTTACTCCCAATGGTGGCAATGGCAATCGCCAGAATCGCCGCCAGGCGCACACCGGTCAAAATCACAGGCAAGGCCAGGGGGAATTGCACCCGCCACGCGATCTGAAATCGGGTCATCCCCATGCCCCGCGCCGCTTCCAAGATGGCCACGTCCACCCCGGCGAGTCCGGCCAGCACATTGCGCAAAATGATAATCTCGCTGTAGAGCGTCAGCGCCGCCATCACCGCGCGGGCATTTAGCCCCAACCAAGGAATGAGAAAAATCATCAGCGCCAGGCTGGGGATGGCATAGATGAGGTTCAGCACTCCTAGAACGCCCCAAGCCAGGCGCGGCGAGCGGTGTAACACCCAACCCAAGGGCAGTCCAATGGCCGTTGCCAGAATCAGCGGCAGCAGCACCAGTTGCAGATGCTGCCAGGTCAGTTGTGCAACCACCTCGGGATAACCAACCAAAAACCTCATAGTGTTCCCTCCAGGCTGCAGCCCAGCCGTTGACGCAGGTCTTCAAACGTGATTTGACCACAAGGTTGTCCCGAGGCATTCGTTATGATCACCGACGCCACCCCTGGCTGTAGCAGCGCCGAGAGCGCCTGGCGCAGGTCGCTCCCGACGGGAAGGCGGGGCTGTTGCGCCCAACCGTTCACCCGTCGTATGGGTGACATGATCGTCTCCACCCGCAGTAACCCCAACTGCCGGATGCGATCCTCGGTGTTGAGCAAGCGCCGCACGAACGCATCCGCCGGGCGGGTGAGCAGAGCGCAGGGGGTATCAAACTGCACCAGCCGCCCCTGGTTCAAAACCAGGATGCGGTCGGCCAATTTGAGGGCTTCATCCACATCGTGGGTGACGAATAGAATGGTCTTACGCAACCGGCGCTGCAGTTCCAACATCTGATCTTGTAAACGGGTGCGGGTGATGGCATCAATGGCGCCAAACGGTTCGTCCATCAGCAACACCTCCGGGTCGGCGGCGAGCGCACGGGCCAGCCCCACCCGCTGTTGCTGCCCACCCGAAAGTTGGGCGGGGTAGCGCTGACGAAAACTGCGCGGTAGATGCACCATCTCCAGTAGTTCATCAATGCGGGCTTCAATTTTCTCGCGCGGCCAGCCCAGCAACTCGGGCACTACCGCGATGTTTTTAGCCACGGTCAGGTGCGGGAAAAGCCCCACCTGTTGAATGACATAACCGATGCGGCGGCGCAGTTGGATTACCGGCAGGGTTTGGATATCCACACCCTCAAGGTAGATATGCCCCGCGCTGGGCTCAATCAGTCGGTTAACCATCTTAAGCAGGGTGGTCTTGCCACAGCCCGAGGGCCCCAGCAGGACGACGAACTCGCCATCCTCTATCCGCAGGCTAATGTGATCCACCGCTGGTGCGGGAGCATTGGGGTAGCGCTTGGTCACGCCGACAAACTCAATCGCCGCCATGGCATCCACCCCATCTCATTTCACCAAACCTTGGTGTTGCAAGAACTCTCGCGCTACCTCGGCCGGTTCGCGTTGCTTCCCGGAGACTTCGTAGTTCAGGCGCTGCATGACGGCATCGGTCAGATACGGTGCCAAGCGGTTGAGCAGGGTAGCGATCTGGGGGTCCGCGTCGAGAACGGCTTTGCGCACCACCGGTGCCACCTGATAGGGCGGCCACAGGCCTTTATCGTCCACCAGCACCACGAGGTCAAAAGCAGCAATCTCGCCATCCGTACCAAACGCCACTGTCACATCGGCTTCCCCACTGTTGAGCGCCTGATAGCGCAAACCGGGGTCCACCGATTTATAGGCCTTGAAGGCAAACTCCCCATAGACCCGGCGCAGACCGGGTAAGCCATCCTCGCGTTCCTGGAATTCCGGTGGGCCAACCATCACCAGTTCGCCGGCGCGGGCCACCAGATCGGAAATGGTGCGGATGCCCAAGGCCTCTGCGCGCTCTCGTTTCATCGCAATGGCCTGAGTATTATTCATCGGCGCAGGATCAAGCCAGACCAGATCAAACCGCCGCGCATATTCCTCTTTGACCGTCTGATACACGGCATCGGGATCGCTCTGGGTGGGTAATTTAAGCACGGTCAACAGCCCGGTGCCGGTATATTCGGGGTAGAGGTCAATTTCACCCGCCAACAGTGCCTGATGCGCCACCGGCGTACCACCCAGGTTCAACTTGCGCTCCACTTGATAGCCGTTAGCGGCTAAAAGTTGCGCGTACATCTCGCCCAGGATGAATTGCTCGGTAAAATCCTTGGAGGCAACCCGAATAGCCTTTGCCTCACTGCGCGGTGTGCACGCCGATACCAGCAAAGCCATCAACCCAAAAAACAACCATGCTTTAACCATAAATCCTTGTTTCATGCGATTTTCTCCTACACTGACGATTCCGCCGTGAAAGATAATCCTGGCGGTTGGCTCAGACGTTGAAGCAGCGCCAGGACGGCTTCTGCACCAAGGGTAAGCAGAGCCACCGGGATGGCCCCAACCATCAGGATGCTATAATCGTAGAGCGCGAAGCCGCGGGTGATGTAGATTCCCAGCCCACCACTTCCGACAAAAGCGGCTAAGGTGGCGCTGGCCATGACGTCCACCGTAGCCGTGCGTACCCCGGCCAAAATCACGGGCAGAGCCAGCGGGAACTCAACCCGCCTCAAAATCTGAAGGGATGACATCCCCATCCCCCGCGCCGCTTCGATCAACCCGGGCTCCAGGGAGCGGAAAGCGGCGTCTGTGTTCAGCAGGATGGGCGGGATGGCGAGCAGGGTCAGTGCTACCACGGCGGCCGTAGCGCTCAGGCCAAAATAGGGGATCACCAGGAACAACACCGCCAGGCTGGGGATGACCCGTAGGGCATTGACCGCGTTGATCACGGTCAGGCTCATCCAGCGCGAGCGAGCCGTACCGATTCCCAGCGGGAGCGCAATCATCAGCGCGATGAGCACTGCACTGATCGTCAACAGCACATGTTGGCCTACCGCCTGCCAGAACTCCGTCGGTCGGCTGAGGGCATAGAGCAGGACACGTTCAAACACACCCATGGCCAACTACCTAACCGCGAACACCCGGCTCGCCCTTAAACGGACCGCGGATCTCAGCGGTGATCCAACCGCCGTAAAAGTGCCCCGGCTGCGGGCGCACCACCTCACCATCCACCCAACAACGCGTCATCTTCTGGGGATAAAATGCCAGGTAGTTGGCCAGCGCCCGAAAGGCCGGCGTGGGCTCCGGGTATGCCCAGGCCGCATTTTCGATCCACGCATCACCGACGCGCACGTGGTAATAGATCGCAACCCCTTTCCACTCACACAGACTACGCTGCGGTGAAGGCACCAAAAATTCGCGGCGTACATCCTCGGGGGGAAAGTAATACACCGGCGGATGACCGGTTTCCAACACCCGCAGACCCCGCTGGGTGGCGGCGATGCACATATCGCCAAAGTAAACTTCCAACCGGCGCGGGGTGGGTTCAAGCCGCGGGGGGCGGGGATAGTCCCACACCGATTCAACCGGGCGGGAGGATGATGCTTCACTCATCATAGACCTGACTCTCATCCATATCTAACGACAATCCATTCCGATCCAATTGTAAAGGGTCAGGCTGGTTAACAAAAACGTTTGTGTAACCTTTGGATGAGGTTTTTAAACGGACTGCCGGCATGCACCGTTCTACGAGAAGAACAGCCCCGAGCCCTGCGCCACCTCGCGCAGTTCACGCGCCCGTTGTTCTAATTCGGAATAGATCTCAACCCGCCGCTCGGCCACGTAGTGATCCAGCCAGCGTTCCTGCTCCAGGGTGGGAAAAAGGCGCGCCCCCGCCTGCCAGAGGTGCTCCTGATACCGCCGCACATGCACGAGTTCCGCCGCCACCGTGATGGCGTGCTGGCTGGCCAGCGGCAGGGTCACATCGAACTTCAGCCCGCGCACCAGGTTGGCCGGTGGCGTCTCCACCCAACTATCGAAAAGCAGTCCCACCCCGTGGGTGCTTAGGTCGATCAGCAGGGCCTGGAAGGGGATACGGTTGACCCACACCGTCACCACCAGATGCTCCTCCGGCTGCACCCGCTGTTCGCCGCGTGAGCGCCAGGGCGTGGCGAGGAAGCGCAAATTAGAGAGTTGCAGTTCACAGCGCTCGGTGGTCAGCCACTGTACGTAGCCACGCACCGTGGCCGGCAAAAAACGACTGTGCAGGTAGGCCGTCTGATAAATCGCTGCACATAACAAGAGCTTCGGCGGTGGAAACACCACCTTATCCCTCCCCACCACGCGCGGCTGGAGCGTCTGTTCCAGAATCAGCCCCTTGTAGGGTATTGCCAGCGCCATCGGTAGTTGTTGAATGGCGAGCGCCCGCAAAGCCATCATGGGCTCCCGTTGCCTGGGTTGGCCACTTTCTTCCGTCACCATACCGTTCTTTCCCTCCTACTTTATCATTTTACTAATTTCCGCCCCTAAAAGATTAAAAAACGATGAGAAACCGGTTGGGTCGGCCGTCTCCCTGCCCGGTGAGCCCCAAAGCGGGTATAATCCCCCAGTTGGATGACGCGGAGAAACAGATGTTGGTAACGGCGTTGATCTTCGACCTGGACGGCCTGCTGGTGGATTCCGAGCCGCTCTCACAGCGCTCGTGGGCTGAGGTCATCGCCCAGGTCGGTTATACCCTGACCGATGAGATCTTTGTGCAGATGATCGGGCGCTCCGAGACCGAGGTGCGGACGCTGTTCGAGCGGGTTTTCGGGCGCGATTTTCCGTTTGAAACGGCTTACCGCCTACGCCAGGCGCACTTTCTCGCGGCGTTGGCACGCGAAGGTGTGCCGCCCAAACCTGGTGCGCATGACCTGTTGACCTATGCCATCCGCGCCGGCTTGCCGCGGGCGGTAGCGTCCTCCACCTCGTGCGCCATGGCCGAGGGCAAACTGCGCAGCGCCGGCTTGCGCGAGTACTTTGAGATCATTGTAACCGGTGAAGATGTGCCGCGCGCCAAACCCGCCCCCGACCTGTTCCTGGAAGCGGCGCGCCGCCTGGCCCAACCCCCGGCATCCTGCGTGGTGCTGGAAGATTCGGTGGCCGGGGTGCAGGCCGCCCACGCCGCCGGCATGCGCTGTATCCTTATCCCCGATGTCCAGCCGATTCCGCCGGAGATTGCCCGCCTGGCGACCTGGCGCCTGCGCTCCCTGGCCGAGGTGCCGGCCCTGCTCGAAGCCCTGCGCGCCAACGGCAACGCCCCGCATCAGGCCGGCTCGGCATAACCGCAGAGGGCTATCGCGCGCGGGCCGGTGTGCACACCCAGTGTTGGGCTGGCCGGGCGGATGATCAACTCTTGGGGGTGATAGGTCGCCTGGACGCGCTGCGCCAATGCCTCGGCATCGGCCAGGCAGGCATTATGTAAGACGGCGATATGCAGTGGGCGGGTGGTATCCACGTGCTTGAAGAACTCGCGGAAGAGGTTTTCGATCACGCCGGCGCGCGAACGGGCCGGGATCGAGGCCGCCACCGTGCCATCGCTGGGTTTGACGTAAACCAGCGGCTTGATCTGGATAATGGAACCCAGCAGGCGGGCGGCCGCACCAATCCGCCCACCCTGGTGCAGGTAAGCCAGGGTATCCAGCGCCACGTAGTACACCATCGCCTCGCGCACCTTGCGCGCCGCTTCGAGCATGGCTGCCACATCCCCTCCCTGCTCGCGGGCGCGGGCGGCGGCCATGACCTGCCAGCCCATGCCCATCGAGTTGTTGCAACTATCCACCACGTGCACCGGGATGGGAGCTTCGGCCGCGGCGCGCAGGGCGGATTGGTAGGTGCCGCTCATGTGGCTGCTGACCACAAAGGTGATCGCCTCCCGTGCGCCCTGCTCCGCGGCGGTTTGAAACGCGCGCAGGAACGCCTCTGGGGGCGGTTGAGACGAGGTGGGATGTTCACCGCTCCGCTCTAACCGCGCGTAGAACTCCTCGGCGGTCATGTCAATGCCGTCCAGGAACACCTCTTGCCCGAAGATAATCGTCTGGGGCACGATCAGAATGTCATAACGTTCCACCCACTCCGGGGGCAAGTCACAGGTGCTATCGGCAATCAAGGCAATGGGCTGGGACATCGGCACCTCCATCCGGTGAGGTTGGATCTACGTGAATTCTACTCCCAACAGCACTTCTGTGACTGTGACCGCCGTCACATTTCACGGCCAAGCCCGGGTACCGTGAACTGTGGCTAATTCCGACCAAGCGTGTGGTAAAATCGAATCGTTATGGCCACGCGGCAAGAAACCCTTCCGCCTGGGGCCGAAGCTGAGTCGTCCCCCGCGGCAATGAGTCTGTGGGAGCACCTGGAAGAACTGCGCGGGCGTTTGTTCAAAGGGTTGATCGCGCTGGGGCTGACCACCACGGTCAGTTTCGCCTTCGGTGAACGGCTGATCGCCATCCTGGCGCGCCCAATCGGCGGGGTAGATAAACTGGTCTCCATTGAGGTCACCGAAAACATCGGCGTCTTTATGCGCGTCAGCCTGTTGGCCGGGTTCATCCTTGCCCTGCCCTTTATCCTCTACCAGGTGGTGGCATTTATCCTGCCCGGGCTGACCCCCCGCGAGCGGCGCGGGCTGTTCACCGCCATCCCGGCCGCCACGGTGCTGTTCGTCCTCGGCGTCCTCTTCGCCTATTTCGTCATGCTACCGGCGGCTCTGCCCTTCCTGATCAGTTTCATCGGCATTCGCACCACGCCGCGCCTGGCCAATTATTACGCCTTTGTCACCAACTTGCTCTTCTGGATCGGGGTGGCATTTGAGACCCCCCTGGTGGTCTACGTGCTGGCGCGTTTGCGCCTGGTCTCGCCGCGGGCGCTGGCGCAGCAGTGGCGCATCGCCGTCATCATCATCGCCATCCTGGCCGCGGTGATCACTCCCACCCCCGATCCAGTCAACATGACCCTGCTCATGCTGCCCTTGCTAATGATCTACGGCTTGAGCGTCTTGCTGGCCTTCGTGGCCGTGCGTCCATCTAAATCGTAATGTGAAAAGAGAATGGAGGTAACAATCTCATGTGGCGACCCGGTTTACCCGAACTGCTGATTATCCTGGTGCTGATTCTGCTCCTCTTCGGCCCGGGACGGATTACTAAGATTGCCGGCGAACTCGGCAGCGGCATCCGTGCCTTTCGCGAGGGACTGACCAAGAAGGGCGAGGATGAAACGGCCGAGAAAGATGAGACCACCCCGCCGTCGCCGTGAGCCGCGCCGCGAGGCGATCAGGTGATGGCTTTGCCGTTGCCGCGAGATGAGGGGGGCTCGTCCGTCGGCGGTGGCGGCGGTGTCGCCGGTGGCGCAGGGCGTGGGGCGATGGGGGGAAGGAGGCTCTCGCTGGGGCGCTGGAGTTCCTGTTCCAACTCTTCCAGGCCGGCCTCGCGGATCAGGCGGGTCGGCACCTTGCGGACCTCGCGCTCGACCTGGCGCAGGGAAGCCCACAGCGGGGAGTGTAGGATTTTCCGCATCAGCCGCCCCAGGTCGCGCGCGGTTTTGATCATCCCCTGCGGGCCGAGCAGGATGAACGCCAGCAGCAGGATCAGGGTTAATTCCAAGATACCCACATTGAAAATTTCCATACAGCCCTACCCGTATTGGCTTCATTATAGCACGTGCCGGATAGGGAAAGAAAGGGCGATTTTTTAAGGTTATCGCGCTTTTCATTTTCTCCTCGAGCAATTAAAATTAGTACAAATGTTCAAGGGGTGAGACAGCATGACCATCAATTTTGTCGAAGTGCATCGGCAAATTCAGCAGGCTGCCGGGGAGGCGCAGCGCGAGCAAGCCCGTCTGCGCGATGAGTTCAACCGCGCCTGGGAGACGCTCCAAACCTGGGCCGACCGGCTGCCCGACCTGGGCCAACGCGTGGAGCAGGCCTTGCGCTACAACCCCTCACTGCGATGCGCCCGCCCCGGGCAAGAGGCGCTGACCACCCGCGTCCCCGCCCCGCCCGCCCCCACCCAGGGGCTGCTGCTGGCGGCAGATGGCTCCAACGCCAACCCCAATCACCACGATCGCATCCCCTTCGGTCTGATCAACATCGGCCTCTTCGGCTACGACCTGGGGCACCAACGCCCACCCCAGGAACTCATCCAGAGCGAGGTGCTGCTCAACCAGGATCTCTACGACGACCTGGGCACGATTGGCGAGGAACGCATTGCCCTGGAGCGCGACCTGCGCGAACGCCGCGCCCTGCTCGAGCGCCTGCGTGATGAAACCGTCACCCCGCTGGTCACGCTCACCGATGGACCGCTCGAACTCTACCGCCAGCCGCGCGAAGATCCCGAATTTCACGCCCGCTTTCAGGACTACCTGCGCGTGCTGACCGCCCTGGCCGCCAAGGGCGTGATCACGGCCGGCTACGTGGATAAGCCCCAGGCCGACCTGGTGGTGCGCCTGCTGGAACTGGCCCTGTTCGATGAGGACGAGTTAGCCCAGGCCGGGCAACTGCGCCCGCTGCGTGGCATCACCGATCGCGCTCTTTTCGGCCAGTTGCTCCAGCCCGGTGAACGCTCGGCCGTCTTCGGCCTGCAGTCCACCACCGCCGAGCGCTTCCGCCAAGCCGCGCAGGGGCAGTTGGAACTGCACTTCTTTTACCTCAACGTCGGGCTCGCGGGCCAACCTAAGGTCGTACGGGTGGAAATTCCGCACTGGGTGGCCGTGGATACCACCGCGGTAACCACCCTGCACGGTGTCCTGCTCCAGCAGACCCAGATCACCCCCAACCGCCGTTACCCCTATGCCCTCATCCGCGCCCACGAATTGGCGGTGGTCACCTTCCAGGATCGCCAAGCGGTGGCGGCCATGATCGAGCAGGAATGGCTGAACCAGGGCGTGGTCGTGGGCGAGGAATCGGAAAAGCAACGCGCCAAGCAGGATTTGCAATCCTCCAGCCGGCGCCGTGCACTGTAAGGCTCCCGCCCTCTCGATGGCTCCATCTTCCTAATGTTCTGTCCCTGTTTTGAACGAACCTTGGTGCAAATTGGAGTGCACGCATGATGGATCAACCCCTTACCTCCTCAACCCCCCTTGAAATCGGGCGCATGCTGCGCGCCGATACCACCCGCTGCGTGGTCGGCTGCCGCGCCGGCCAGCCCCATCTGCCACCGCTGGGCAGCCTGGTGCGCCTGCCCGTGGATGAGACCTACCAGGTTTACGGCGTGGTCACCGACATCCAGGTCTTCGATGATGGGCTGACGCGCCAGGTGGTGATCAGTCCCAACCTCGACCCCAGCGTGATCCTGGATAATCAATACAATCGCAACCTGCCGCTGGAGATCGGCGTCCGTTTTGTCGGTTACGAGCAAAACGGACGCCTCAGCCACCTCTTACCGCCGCGCCCGCCGCTGGTGCTGCACGTGCTTTATACCTGCACCCCCGCCGAAGTGCGCCGCTTCACCGCCCACGGGCGCTTTGGCTACTTCCGCCATCTGCTGCGCGCCACTGATCAGCCCCTGGCTGAGGTGGTGGCAGCGCACCTGCAACAAACCCAGGCCTGCCACGCCCAGGGCGGCAACCCCCATTGGGCACGCGAGGCAGCGCGCGAACTGATCACCCTGCTGCGCGACGATTACGCCACCCTGGCCACCGTGCTCAGCGCCCTCGCCGACACCCAACTGGATTTATAGGGAGGAACCACCATGGCAACCCAACCACTGACTGTTTCAGACCCCGAAGGCCAACCCATCGGCTACGTGGTGGGCGGGAGTTTGCAGAGCACCCTGCGCGTGCGCCTGACCGTCCCGCCACAAACCATCCAGGAGGGCAGCTTCGTCACCATCCGCTCCGGCAACTGGCAGTTCTACGGCACCGTCGTGGATCTGCAACTCGGCGCCACCGATCCGCGTTTTGCCGATGAGCCCTCAGAAGCGCGCCTGCCGCGCGGACTGGTGGATCTGCTCCACGGCCAAACCCTCTACACCAACTTAGAGGTTCTGCCCAAACTCATGGCTGAGATCGGCCCGGAACCGGGCACGCCCGACTACGAGGCCTGGAGACGCGAACACCCCGAGGGCGGACGTATCATGAGCGTGCGCACCGTCCCCCTGCACCACGCCACGGTGCGCCTGGCCGGCGCTGGCGATGTGGCCGAGATCTTCGGGGAGCCGAACGAACGCAACTTCGTCCTCGGCTACACCCGCGAGCAGGGACACCCCATCCCGATTGACCTGGAGAAGTTCGTCCAGCGTTCGGCGGGCATCTTCGGCGCCACCGGCACCGGCAAATCCTTCCTCACCCGCATGATCCTGGCCGGCCTGATCAAATACGACCAGGCATCGGTGCTGGTCTTCGACATGCATAACGAATACGGCTACGACGATATTGCCTCGGATACGCGCGAGCCGGTGATCGGCCTGCGCACCAAGTTCCCAGCCAAGGTGCGCGTGGTCGGGTTGGGCCAGGATACCCGCATCCATGATCGTACGCCCGACTTCAACCTCGTCCTGGCCGAGCGCGACCTGGAGCCCGAAGACATCGAGATGCTAACGCGCGAACTCAACCTCAAAGAGACCACCCCCACCACCCTGGCGGCGCTGGTGCAGTCCTTCGGTGATCGCTGGTTCCACGAGTTCCGTCAGATGGAGGTCGGCGCCGAAAAGACCGATGAGAACGGCAAAAAGGTGCCGGCACCCAACAGCGTGGCGTATTGGGCTAATTCGGTCGGCACCCACGTGATGGCCGCCGAGGGCCTGCATAACAAACTGCGCCGCCTCTTCGAGAAGCCCTATATCCTCCCCGATCCGCCCGAAGGCGCAACCATCCAGCAGGTCATCCAATCCTTGGAAGCCGGTCGGCATGTGGTGCTTTCGTTCGGCAAGTTTGAGAGCGACCTGGATTACCTGCTGGTGACCAACGTGCTCACCCGCCATATCCGCGAGGCATGGGTGAGGAAGACCGAAGCCTACCGCGCGGATAAAAGCAAGAACCCGCCCCCGCGCCCCCTGGTGATCGTGCTGGAAGAGGCGCACAAACTGCTCAACCGTGATTTGGCTGCGCAGACGACGTTCAGCACCATCGCCCGCGAGATGCGCAAGTACTTCGTCACCCTGCTGGTGGTGGATCAGCGTCCCTCGCAGATTTACGACGAGGTGATGTCGCAGTTGGGCACGCGCATCAGCGGCTGGCTGGGGGATGAGAGCGACATTCACGCCGTGCTCTCCGGCCTGGCCGATCGCGACCAACTGCGTGGGATGCTCACCCACCTCCAGCCGCGCGAAGAGGTGCTGGTGATGGGTTGGGGCGTGCCGATGGCCATCCCCATCCGCAGCCGCCGCTACGATGAGCGCTTCTGGAACGAGGTGCTGGGCAAAACCGACCTCAGCATCGAAGAGGGTTTGAAGAAGTTGGGGTTTTAAGGCCATGCCCACCGCGATACATGCACCCCGACCGGAGGACATTTTTTAACGTTGCACCAAGGGGACTTTACTACTTGGCGCTAACACGCACGAACACAACCTTGACAAATTCGCCTCATTTACGTAAACTAGGGCCAATCATGTCCCTACGAACGGCTCGCTTCCATCATCATTTCCACCCACCTTCCTCCGCCTGATCGGCAGCGAGGTCCGTTCCACCTATCTCCTCCCCATCACCCCCTCCCTCCGCCGATCGGCGGAGGGAGTTTTCTATTTCTGTGTGGAGTGTCCGCGTATGGCTTCGTTTCGTATCTCCCTCCCCTCCAAAGGTCGCCTGGCCGAAGATGCCCTGGCCTTCCTCGCCGCCTGCGGCCTGCCGGTCTATAAACCCAACCCGCGCCAGTATGAAGCCCTGCTCCCCGCCCTGCCCGATCTCAAAGTCCTCTTCCAGCGCCCCGGCGATATCGTCGCCAGCGTGGCCGATGGCAGTGTGGATTTCGGTATCACCGGGCTGGATATGGTGCTGGAAAAGACGCCTCTGCCCACGCCTCTGCTGATCCTGCATGATGCCCTGCGCTTCGGCGGTTGCAGCCTCTACCTTGCCATTCCTGAAGTGTGGGACGACATCTGGACGCTGGACGACCTGGCGCGCAAAGCCACCACCCTGGGCCGCCCCCTGCGTGTGGCAACCAAATTCCCGCGCCTGAGCGGTGCCTTTCTCCAGCGCCACGGCATCCCGCATGCTCTGATCTCGGCGGAAGGGACGCTTGAAACCGCTCCCGCCATTGGCTATGCCGACCTGATCAGCGACCTGGTGGCTTCGGGCCAGACCTTGCGCGATAACCGCCTACGCCCCCTGGAAGCCGGGCGCATCCTCGATTCGCAGGCCGTGCTCATCGCCAATTTCGCCACCCTCAAGCGCAACCCCACCGCACGCAGCCTGGCGCGCCACCTGCTCGAATTCATCGAAGCCCACCTGCGCGCCAGCGATAACTACTCCGTCTTCGCCAACATGCGCGGCAAATCGCCCCACGAAGTCGCCCAGCGCATCTTCGATCATTGCACCATTCGCGGCTTGCAAGGCCCCACCCTGTCCCCGGTGATGACCCCGGGCGGCAACGGCGATTGGTACGCCGTGCACGTGGTGGTACGCAAGGATGAGATTTTTCAGGCCGTCAATCAACTGCGCGCCATCGGTGGCAGTGGTGTGGTGGTAACCCCGGTGACCTATATCTTCGATGAAGAACCCCCGCGCTACATGGCCCTGCTGCGCGCCCTGGAGGGCGAAACCCCGCCCCCGCTGCCCGAGATCCTGCCCGGGAGGTCGTGATGCAAACGGCACCGCATCTGGAAAACCTGCCCTCCTACACCCCCATCGAGCCGTTTGAGGTGCTCTCGGCCCGCTACGGGCGGGCACCGCATGAGATCATCAAACTGGATGCCAACGAGAACCCCTACGGCCCCTCACCGCGCGCGCTGAACGCCCTGGCGCGCCTGGAATGGGCGCATATCTATCCCGACCCCGAGAGCCGCGCCCTGCGCGCCGCCCTGGCCGAGTTCCTCGGCGTGCCCATGGCCCACATCCTGGCCGGCGCCGGTGCGGACGAACTGATTGATCTGCTACTACGCGTCCTGCTGCGCCCGGGCGAGCGCGTCCTGATCGCCCCACCCACCTTTGGCATGTACGCCTTTGATGCCCGTCTCAACGGCGGCGAGGTCATCGAAATTCCGCGCCGCGCTGATTTCAGCCTCGACCTGGAGGCTATGGCGCAGGCCGTGACCACCTACCGCCCCAAGGCGGTGCTGCTCGCCAGCCCCAACAACCCCGATGGCGGTCTGCTCGACCCCGACACCCTGGCGCGGCTCTTCACCTGGCCGACCCTGATCGTCCTGGACGAGGCTTACATCGAATTTGCGGAGGGTGGCGGGCGGTTGGGCGAGGCGCTCAGCAGTGTGCGCGTTCCCCTGGAGCGCGAGAACGTCGTCGTCCTGCGCACGTTCAGCAAATGGGCCGGGCTGGCAGGTTTGCGCGTGGGCTACGGCGTCTTCCCGGCATGGCTGCTGCCCGTGCTGTGGAAAGCCAAGCAGCCTTATAACGTCAACGTCGCCGCCAGTGCCGCCGCCATCGCGTCGTTGGAGGATCTCGACGGGCTCGCCGAGCGGGTAGACCGCCTGCGCCGCGAGCGAGAACGCCTTTTCACCCTGCTTCAAACCATCCCTTACCTGGAACCCCGGCCCTCGCAGGCTAATTTCATCCTCTGCCGCGTCCTCGACCGCCCAGCGCGGGCGCTCAAAGAGGCCCTGGCTGCAGAGGGCATCTTCGTGCGCTACTTCGATACCCCTTATCTCAAAAATTACCTTCGCATCAGCGTCGGGCGCCCCGAGCACAGCGACGCGCTGATCGCTACCCTGAGGAGGCTTAGCGATGACCCCCAATCCGCTTGAACCGCTTCCCCGCCGCGCCGAAGTGCGCCGTGAGACCGCCGAAACGCGCATCCGGGTGGCGCTGAACCTGGATGGCCGTGGCCAGCATCGCATTCAAACCGGACTCGGCTTTCTGGATCACATGCTGGCGCAAGTAGCCCATCACGGGCTGTTCGACCTGGACATCGAGGCCCAAGGCGACCTGCACATTGACGTCCACCACACCCTGGAGGACGTGGCGCTGTCGCTGGGCGAGGCCTTTGATCGCGCCCTGGGCGAGCGCGCCGGCCTGACCCGCATGGGCTTCTTCTACGCCCCGATGGACGAGAGCCTGGCACGGGTGGTGGTGGATTTCTCCGGCCGTCCCTACGCCGTGGTGCAGGTGCGCTGGCACGCCCCGCTGCTCGGCAACATCCCCACCAGCCTGTTTGCCCATTTTCTGGAAAGTTTTGCTCAGCGCGCCCGCTGTGCCTTGCACGCCCGCGTCTTCTACGGGCGCGATGACCACCACCAGGCCGAAGCCCTTTTCAAAGCCCTGGGGCGCGCCCTGTGCACCGCCACCCGCCTCGAACCGCGCCGCCAGGGGGAAATTCCTTCTACTAAGGGAGTGCTGGATGTCTGAGGTTGTACCAGTCACGGTTGTAGACGCCGGCACCGGCAACCTGCGCTCGGTGGTGGCGGCCCTGCGCAAGGTCGGTGCCGATGTCACCCTGACCCCCGATCCTGAGGTGGTGCGGCGGGCGCCGCGCGTGATCTTGCCGGGGGTGGGCGCGTTTGGCGAATTCATGCGCGGCCTGCGCGAACGCAACCTGGTCGAAGCCCTCCACGAGGTCATCGCCGCCGGACGTCCCCTGCTGGGCATTTGCGTGGGCATGCAGGCACTGCTGAAGGTGAGCGAAGAAATGGGCGTGCATGCCGGGCTGGGCATCCTGCCCGGGCGGGTGGTGCACTTCGATTTACCCGCCGCTTACAAAGTGCCCCACACCGGCTGGAATCAACTCTGGCCGCAGCGCGATGCCCCCCTCTTCGCTGGGCTGCGCCCGGGCGACTACGTGTATTTCAACCATGGGTATTACTGTCAGGTGGATGACCCGCGCGCCGTACTGGCGCTGACCGATTACGGTGTGGATTTTGCCAGCGCAGTGGCGTGGGAGAACGTCTGCGGTGTGCAGTTCCACCCCGAAAAGAGCCAGGCCGTGGGTGAGCGCCTGCTGTGCAATTTTTTGACCTTGTAAGCGAGGTGTCGGATGGACGACTTTATCATTTTTCCTGCCATTGACTTGCGCCAGGGACGGGTGGTGCGCCTGCAGGAGGGCGACCCCACCCGCGAGACGGTCTTCAGCACCGATCCGGCTGAGGTAGCCTACCGCTTCCTCTCTGCCGGCGCGCGCTGGCTGCACGTGATCAACCTGGATGGCGCCCTGGGCGAGGAAAAGGCGGCCCGCGCTAACGAGACCGCCATCGCCCAGATCCTGGAAATCACGCCTGAGTTCAATGCCCACCTTCAGGTCGGGGGCGGTGTGCGCTCTATGGAGGCCATTGCGCGCCTGCTGCGGATGGGCGTCCACCGCGTCATCCTGGGCACGCTGGCCATCCAGCAACCGCAGACCCTGGCAGCGGCGATTGCCCGCTGGGGCACCGAACGCATCGCCTATAGCCTGGATTTGCGCCAGGGTGAGGTGCAGATCCACGGCTGGCAACGTAGCGCCCCCTACGATCCCGCCGAGGTGCTGGCGCGCCTGGCCGATTATGGCCTGCGCTGGGTCATTTTTACCGATGTGCAACGTGATGGCATGCTCACCGGGGCCAACCTGGATACCGCGGCCGCCCTGGCGCGTGACCCGCGCCTGCGGGTGATCCTGGCCGGTGGGGTCACCCACATCGAAGAGGTGCGCCAGGCCCGCGCGCGTGGGCTGGCTGGGGTGATCATCGGACGCGCGCTCTACAGCGGTGAACTCGACCTGGCAACCCTGCTGGCGGAGGCCGATCATGCTGGCTAAGCGCATCATCCCCTGCCTGGATGTCAAGGGCGGGCGGGTGGTCAAGGGGGTCAACTTTGTCAACCTGCGCGATGCCGGCGACCCGGTGGCACAAGCCGCGCTCTACGATGCCCTCGGTGCGGACGAACTGGTCTTTTTAGATATCGAAGCCACCCCCGCCGGGCGCGCCACCGTGGTCAACCTGGTGGCGCAGGTAGCCGAGCAGGTACGCATGCCGCTGACAGTGGGTGGCGGAGTGCGGTCACTCGACGATATGCGCCGCTTGCTGCTGGCCGGCGCGGATAAGATCAGCCTCAATTCGGCCGCGGTGCGCCAGCCACACCTGCTCAGCGAGGGCGCCCTGCGCTTTGGCAGTCAGTGCATAGTCCTGGCAATTGACGCCCGCCGCGTGCCGGGCAGTTCTCCCCCGCGCTGGGAGGTGCTGATTGACGGTGGGCGAACCCCCACCGGCCTGGATGCGCTGGAATGGGGGCAGCGCGGGGTGGCCTTGGGCGCGGGTGAAATCCTGCTCACCAGCCTCGATCGCGACGGCACCCGCGCCGGCTACGATCTGGAATTGACCGCGGCGTTTGCCACTGCCCTGCCGGTGCCGATCATCGCCTCGGGCGGGGCCGGCTGCGAGGAGCACTTTGCCGAGGTGCTCACCCGCGGCGGCGCGGATGCGGCCCTGGCCGCCACCCTCTTTCATGACGGCCTGGTGCACATTCCCCACCTCAAAGCCACCCTGGCCGAACGCGGCATCCCCGTGCGACCCTACCGGGAGGCGCTATGAACACGTTACCTCCTCTGACCTACGATGCCAACGGCCTGATCCCGGCGGTGGTGCAGGATGCCGAGAGCGGCGCAGTGCTGATGCTGGGGTGGATGAACGCCACGGCCGTGGCGCGCACGCTGGAAAGCGGGCAGGTGCACTTCTGGTCGCGCCGCCGCCAGGCGCTCTGGCGCAAAGGTGAGACCTCGGGGCACACCTTGGCGGTGGTCGAGGTGCGCGTGGACTGCGACGCCGATGCCCTGCTCATCCGCGCCCGCCCCGCCGGCCCGACGTGTCACACCGGCCATGCCACCTGTTTCTACCGCCGCCTGGAAGACTTGACGGCACATCCCCTTACCATAACGGAGATGGAGCCATGAGCATGCTGGAACGCCTGTATCAAATCATTTGCGCGCGCCGCGATGCCCCACGCGCCGATTCCTACACCAGCCACCTGCTGGCGCGCGGCGAAGATCAGATTCTGAAGAAGATCGGCGAAGAGGCCATCGAGGTCATTGTTGCTGCCAAGGGCCAGGGCGATCAACGCCTGGTGGAAGAGATCGCCGACCTGACCTATCACCTGTTGGTCTTGTTGGCTCTGCGCGGCCTGCGCCCGGCGGATATCGAAGCCGAACTGGCGCGGCGGCACCTGCAGCACCAAAAGGAGGACGAGGTGCATACCTCGGGGATAGCCGATTAGGGGTAAACATAACCTTCAGCCGCCGCCCTTATGACAAGGGTGAGGTGAGGCCGACGAACGTCACCCCCAACGTTGAGCCCACCCCGTGAATGCCCAATCGAACACCTCTTACTTGGGTCGTATCTTGCTGCGCCGCCTCGGTCAGGCCGCGTTAACGCTGCTGGTCATTGCCCATCTCGCCATCTTCGGCTTGTTGCTGGCCGAGCGCGGGCGCAGCGGCGTGCCCGCCCAGCCGCCGCAAACCGCCGCCGAGGCGCTGGTAAACCTGGTCAACTACCTCCTCCATCACCCCACTTCTTACATCTGGAACCGCCGGGATATCCCCGCCGTCCACTGGGTTCTGAGCCTCTTTAACCACCGTGCCGGGTTATTGGTGCCGGTGTTCATCATGGCGCCGACCTCGTTGCGCGTCTCATTACGCCACAGGACGACCTGAGCCACTTGGACCCGGAACGCCTGCGCAAGGTCGGTCAGACGATGGCGCTGACCCTGCTCACGCTCAGCCGCAAGGTCGGCGGGGGGTGAAAAAGCACTGCTACCGCCCCTGGCGGCGGTAGCAGTTGGGGGTGAGGATTGAGAACGGGCCTATGCCTGCGACACTGCAGCGCACAGCCGCTCGGCCAGGGCGAGGTATGTTTCATGCATTCCCGCGCCGGTCTCTTCGTGTTCCATCGGTTCCCATCCTTCCTTGAATTTGGTTGAGCATGTCATCGAGATCTAAACCGTAGTAACGGCTGACATCTTCCAGGGTGCAGAAACGCACCAGTGAACAGCCCACACACTCGGTACGCCAGTCCAGAAAGAGCAGCGCGATCTCCGGCCCGCGCGCCAGAACATCGGCCACCAGGCTCTGAGCGGTCAGGGGTAGGCGTTCACCGGTGCTCATTTCATCCTCCTAGTGACCGCTCCCGGCGACCGGCGTGGCACTGAAGATATCGGGGTTGGGCTCACCGTCCACAATCAGGTAGCCCGCCAGGCCGCGCTGCAGGCGTGAGAGGGCATGATCAACCAGGATATAGCGGCCCGGCACCTCGACCTTGAACTCGACCATCACGGCACCGCCGGGCGGCACCAGCGTGGTCTGCACGTTGGTGAGGGGCGCCGAGGTGAGCGATGCCTGGTCATAGACACGGTCGAAGATCTCGCCGATGACGTGGAAGGACGAAGTCGCATTCGGCCCCCCGACGCCGAAGAAGATGCGCACGGTCTCGCCCACCCGCGCGTGCATCTGGTGGGCTTCACTGGTCAGGGCCAGGCTGGCGCCGTTGAAGACGAAGTATTCCGGCTGTTCCGCCAGCAGTTTTTGGATATCCTCGGTCAGGTGGCCGGGCGTGCCGAAGGGCTGGGCAGTGTAAAGTTCGCCCTGCATGACGTAGAACTCTCGATCCACCGGCGGTAAGCCGCCCTCGGGCTCGACCAGGATTAGCCCGTACATGCCGTTGGCGATGTGCTCGGCCACCATGGGGGTGGCGCAGTGATAGACATACAGGCCGGGGTTCAGGGCTTTGAATGTAAACATGGTCTCCCCGCCGGGTTGGGTCTGGGTGGCTACCGCGCCCCCACCCGGCCCGGTGACGGCATGAAAATCTACCGAGTGTGCCATCTGGCTATCGGCATGGTTCTTGAGGTGAACCTCGACCGTATCCCCCACCCGCACACGCAAGAAGGGCCCCGGTACCTTACCGTTGAAGGTCCAGTAGCGGTAGGTGGTGCCATCCGCCAGGCGCCCGTTGACCTCCACGGTTTCCAGGTTCACCACCACCTTCTGCGGATCGCGCGGGGGAAGGGGAGCAGGTAGATCGGTCGGATCGCGGACGATATCCACCGCCTGAGGATCAGCAGGGGCAACCTGGGGCGTAGCGGGGTTGGGCGCTGCGGCCTGCCGTGGTGAAGTTACCGCAGTCGCCGGGGCGTTGCTGCCGACCACGATGAATTTGCCCTCCATGCCGGCCTGGCGGTGGCCGGGAATGGCACAGTAATAGGCAAAGGTGCCGGGCTGGTCGGCCACGAAGGTTACCGTGGTGCGGTTGCCCTGCCCGGATACATCGGCGGAGTGGACGCCCAGTTCGTCAATGCTGAGATTATGCAGGGCACCGTCGCCGTTGACCAGGGTGAGCGTAACATGCGCCCCTTGAGGTACGTGCAGGTCGGGGTTGACCTGGCCATCTATCGCACCGCCCTGGCCGATGAAGACCATGCGTCCCTCGGCAAAGCCGGTGACCAGGGTGAAAGTAACGTCATTCCCGGCGCCGGCGGGGGCATCCATGTTCACCGCGGCAACCGGTGCGGTGGGCGTAGGTGCGCTAGCCGCGGCGGGCTGGCACGCGCCCAATCCGAGCGCCATAAGGATGAGCGTGAACCGTAAGAAGCGTGAAAGACGAAACATAACCGTTAACTCCTGTGCGTGCGATGTTATTTCATTTCCCATCCTACGCCTAAGGGGTTAACGTGTCTTTGTGTTATCGCAAATTCGGAGTCTAAAAAGGGAATTTTTCAAGGCAGGGAGCTGCCTTCGGCTACCTGCATTAGGGCGTGGGGCTGGGTGATCACCAGGCGTTCGCGCCCGGTGAGGACGAGACCGCGCTTCTCCCACCCGCTCAGGACACGGCTGACGGTGTAGAGCGTGGTACCAGCCATCTCGGCCAGGTCCTGGCGCGAGAAGACCAATTCAATGCCCTCAGGGATGCGCCGCCCTAACTGCCCTGCCAGGCGCACCACCACCCGCGCGATGCGCTGTTCAACTTGCTCGGTGACCATTTCGCGGTAGCGATCCTGCATCTCGCGGATGTAATCTGTCATCATTGTCATCAGGTCGAACATTAGGGCCGGGTTAGCGGAAAGGATGCGCTGGAAATCGGCACTGGGGATGACCAGAGCAACGCTGTCTTCCAGCGCCTGGGCACAGGCGGGGTAGGTGGCATTGGGTCGCACCGCGCCCACCGCGCCGAAGACCTGATACGGGGCAATGGTGCGCAGGTTGACCTGCTGCCCTTCCGGGGTGATCTGGCACAGTTTAACCCGTCCCTGGAGCAGGATGAAAACCTGCTCGGCGGGGTCATCCTGAAAGAAGAAAAAGCCGTCCTCTTCGACCGCCCGCGGCAGGCCCAACCGTGCCAGAGCGCGCACTTCGGCAGCGGTGGCATGGCGCAAAACGTCCACCCGGCGCAGGGCAGCCTCGATCTCGGCCAATGAGAATGTCATGCCCTAACTATACTTTAAAAGGGCAAATTGGAGCAGATTTTAAGGCTTGAGAGCGCGAATGCGCGGCCAGACGGCCAGCCCAAACAGCAGCAGTCCCAGGACTTCCAGCAGGCGGGCAAAGACCAACCCCAACGGCCAGGGCCGGAAGGGTGCCAGCAGGGCCAAGAGTAGCCCCAGGTTGAGCAAGATGAAAGCCAGGCCGGCCAGGATCGAATTGCCGCGGGGTGCCGTCCCCGGCAGGCGCGGCAAGATCCAGTAGGCAACGCCCAATGCAAACTGGGTCATCCACCCGATCAGCATCAGTTCCACGTGTGCCCCCAGACTGCTCCAGGCCCAGGGCAGGGTGCCCAGCCCTTTCTGGATCAAGATCAGCGCGCCCAGGGTGCTCCCCACCCCCAAGGCTATGAGTGCCAAACGCACCGCCCACCGACTGAGTAACGGCATGGTCAGCGTCCTTTCACCCGCGGCCAGGCCTGCCCGATGAACAGCAGCCCGGCCAGCCATTGTAAAACGGCAGCGGCGACCAACCCCATCCCACGCCAAGGAGGTAGTGCCGTCGGCGGGAGCGGTTCAAAGAGCGCCCGCATCACCAGCCCCAGGTTGAGGCAGAGGTAGATCAGCCAATTCAGTCGTTCATCGCCGCGCGGACGTTCCAGGGTGTGTTTGGGCAGCATCCACAGCGCAATGCCGATGATCAACTGCGTCAGCCAGCCAAAGGTGAGCAGATGCAGGTAGAGCGGAAACAACCCACTGGCAGAAATCCCGGGTAGATGCAGGTAAACTCCTAGGGCCAGCCCCGCCACCAGCATGACCAACGAGGTTTTCACCAGCCAGCGTGTGATGGTCGGCATCCGTCACCTCACTTGTGCCTCAGGTTACGCAGAATCAGGACAAAAAAGAGCAGGACGGCCAGCCCGTTGACCAGGCCACCCCAGCGACGCAGGACGTGATCCAGGGCAAGATCACCCGCCAATCGCAGCACCAACGAGAGGTGCAACAACCCCAAAGGACCGTAGTAACCGGGATGATAGCCCACGGGGCGGCCGAGCAACGCCGGCAGGATGATCGGGGCATGCCCGAAGATCATGACCAGCACAAACCCGACCAGGATGGCATGCAGGGCGGCATCGTAATACGGCCCGGCATAAAGCGCCCCCAGGCCCATAAACAGCCCACCCCCGATAACCAGCCAGAGAAAGCCGCCAAACAAACAGATGGCCATGTAGCGGGTGAGCGGGTTGGGATGGCGCAGGTTGGGACGGGCAATATCGGTGACGAGAAACCACAGCCCCAATGCCACCAACGCCAGGCCCAGAAGGCGCGCTCCCAGCACCGGGTCAACCCAAACGCCACCCACCCCCAGCAGCAAGAGGCCCACAGCAGCGAGAAAGAGGCGCACTTGGAAGGGTGAAGGGCGGCGTACCCGATTGAGTTCGAGGCGTTCACCACCAATGGTGAGCACCAGAAAGGCTATCCAGGCATAGACAACGCGGTAAAGAGGTTGATCGGCCAACCAAAGCACGTTCCCCGCAACCAACGCCAAGGCGCCTAACGCCATGATGAAGGTATGCAGGCGTGGCTCACGCTTCACCATGACCCCTAGGATGCCCAGGGTGAACAGGCTGCTGAGGACAAACAGAACACGGCCGGCGCTGGGCTGCACCAGCAAAACCGGGACACCCAGGCTGGCCAGCAGCGGCGCGAGGAACATCCACGGTTGTTGCAGCGCCACGGCGCGCTCCAGAGGGATGAGCGCACCTAGGAAGCCCATGATCATGAGAGGGCCATGGGCCAGGGCGAGCGCCGGCGTTCCGGGTAGCACCCAGCCCAGGCGCAGCCAACCTGCCCACAAGGCGGTGAGCAAGGCAAGCAGTGCCAGCAACAGCAACGGGCGGGTTATGCGCATCGCGGTTAATTCTGACCCATTGAAGGGGAGTTCTCTTTGCGCCATCGCAAAGATTATTGTGAAAGGTGCCGTCTGAAGAGAACCCCCAATCCATGGTCACGAAAGAAAGGTGACCCCAACCGTTCGGGCGACGCCATCCACCCCGGCCGGCAGGGTCAATCCGGGGTGATAACTTGGCTTGAGATACCTGAGGGTAACTCCGCCCCATGACGGGGTCCTCAGGAACGGCCGTACATCCGATGCAAGGTCAGAAAAAAGCCCCACTGGGGGCCTCAGCCCCGGGGGCCCTGCAGCCTCCGTGTTTCAGTATCCACTAACGGATCGAGGCGACTGCAAC
>NZ_JBWGPQ010000025.1:0-40258 GCF_056331585.1 Thermanaerothrix sp. | reverse complement strand
TCCCTCGGGATTGTCTTGCCCTGATCTTACCAGAATAAACACTATTGAGGGAGACTATCACCTCTTACTAGGAGGGTTTAATGTGAGTGGAAAAACTAAAGCCGAGCGGCTCGAAGAAATGAAACGTTTATATATCCAAAGAGCCTTCTCTGATATTGAAATGGCAGAACGCCTAGGGATAGATCGCACAATGGTCTATCGCTACCGCATTGAATTATCCTCAGAGTACCCGATTGAAAAGGATAAAGACGGGCGTTATCACATTCCCCGCTCAAAATTAATCTCCGAGATAAAAGTGAATTTACCCGAGGCGCTCACACTTTATCTTGCCGCTCGTAAACTTTCCCTCCAAACGCGTTTTTATCACCCCTATGCCGCTAACGCCGTAGAAAAACTTGCCGCCGCGTTACGTCAGCCCATGACCAATCGTCTTTTGAAAACTGCAGAACGTTTGCTCCAACAAGAGAAAAAGCCCGAAAGACTCAAGATTTTTGAAATAATTACCCAAGCCTGGGTTGAACAGCAACGCCATCGGCTGTGGCACCACCGGGTGCCAGTGGACAACTTGCGCATGGCGGTGAAACTGCAGCGGCTACCTACCGATTATGTCCGCCCCAGCCCCGCGGCACAGGCAGCCCAACATCTGGCTGCCCGTGGCGTTACCCTCCACCCCGGTATGCGCCTCACCTTCTGGTTCACCCGTAGCGGCGTGAGCATGACACCCCCAGAAGACCTGGATCTGGAACCCTATGCGCGCTGGGTGCGGTGCGCTGCCGCTGAGGTTTTGGACGTGATGAACTCGATCGAAGCTTCCCCGTCCCCTCAGCTCTGAGGTTACCAATCTGGAGCACAAGCCGCGTGTAGTTCCCCTCTCCAGCGCGATCAACCTGCGCCTGGTGTTTCTGCCAAGGTTAGTGACCCGTACCACGAAGTACTCTCTTGTCAACCTGCCATGCCTAGACCATATCAAACCGAATTCTGGGGGACAACCTTCTGGCGCTGAAACGGTCGAAAACCCCATTCGCTGAAGCCATCTCCGCTAGTTACCCTCAATTCTCATAATCGTGGGCAATGACATCAACCGGTCTACTTTTTGCGGGTGGCCTCGGCAATAGGAAGGTGGATTTCGTAACTTTGACCTTTGTTCAGCGCCCCCGGCGGGGCTCGAACCCGCAACCTCTGGATTCGAAGTCCATTACTCTATCCAATTGAGCTACGGGGGCGTTCGTCTCTATTATACCGCATTCATCTAGGGCAAACGCAATACCGCTTGCGCCGCCAGATTCAAAACCTGCACCGGCACCACGCTGAGCAACACCACTGCTGCCGCTGCCCCAATCGCAACCAGATTCAACCACCCATCGCGGCGCACTTTTGGCTCACCCGGGCGCATGTACATGATCACCACCACCCGCAGGTAGTAGTAAGCCGAGATCACCGAGGTGAGCAAGCCGATGATCGCCAGATCCACATATCCCGCTGCAACCGCCGTGCGGAAGAGAAACAACTTACCCCAAAAGCCCAATGTCAACGGCACCCCAGTTAACGAGAGCATGAAAATGAGCATTGTTACCCCTAGCCAGGGGTATTTAGGCCCCAAGCCGGCATAATCCTCTAATGCCAAACCGCGTCCTTCGGCCTGTTCTAACGCCACGACTACCGCCCAGGCCCCAAAGGAGGTCAACCCGTAAGCTAGTAAATAGAATAACATCGAAGCCACCGCTTGCGAGGCCACCTGTGCATTCCCATACGGCACGAAAGCCATCAGCAAATAGCCGGCATTAGCGATACTGGAATAAGCCAACAAGCGCTTGACATTCGACTGTGTCAACGCCAGCAAATTGCCCACAATCATCGTCAAGGCCGCGACACCCCAAAAGATTGGGGTGAGATTGGAAGCCAAATTGGGGAAGAGGGTCAAGAAGAGGCGCATCAAAGCGGCAAAACCGGCAGCCTTGGTTGCCACAGCCATGAAACTGGTCACCGGGGTCGGCGAGCCATGATATACATCGGGAGCCCACTCGTGGAAGGGCACCGCCGCTACCTTGAACCCAAACCCCACCAGCATCATCACCGCACCCGCGGTAAAGAATCCCATTTCCGCGGTTCCATTACGCACGGCCTGAACCACGCCAGTCACACTGGCGCTAGCGGTGGCGCCGAAAATCAACGCAATCCCGTATAAAACAAAGGCAGATGAGAACGCCCCTAACAGGAAGTACTTCAAGGCTGCCTCTTCCGATTCGAGGCGTGGGCGGGCAAACCCCGCCAGGACGTAAAGGGGTATCGAGAGGAACTCCAAAGCCAGGAAAACCAAAATCAGATGATTGGCTTGGGTCAGCAACATCATCCCCGCGATAGAGAAGAGCAGCATGGCGTAAAATTCGCCCCGCTCGATTTCCATCCGTTTGAGGTAGTCGTATCCTAACGCCAGAGCGATCAAACCACTGACCAGGTATAGGGCGTTCAGGTAGACGGCAAAGTTATCCAGTACGATCATCTCGTGAAACGCCTGTCCCCCACGGCCACTTTGGGCTAAATCCAATCCCAGTCCTACCGCCAGGCCCAATGCCGTGAGCAAGGCCAGCCATCCCCGACGTTCACGCGGCAGCCATAAATCCAACAATAATAGGACTACCGCCCAAACCAAGATAAAGGCAATCGGGAGCACCATCACGATGTCGCTCAGGGTCATCTTTTCCTCCTAATGGGCGGCCAGGGCCACCGATTGCACCAACGCCACCAATTGCTCAGCGCTGGGGTTGATCAGATTCAAAAAGGGTTGTGGGTATAACCCAATCCAGAAAATAAGCACCAGTATGGGCACCAAGGTTAGCATCTCGCGGGCGTTTAAATCTGTCAGGGTGCGGTTTTCCTCATGGCGCACCGGCCCCAAGAACACTTTCTCAAACATGGTCAATAAATACACCGCCGCCAGGATCACTCCTACCGTGGCTATCCCGGCAAACCAAGGACTTCCCAGCACCGTCGAACGGAACGCTCCTAATAGAATGGTAAACTCACCCACAAAACCGTTTAGCCCCGGCAGACCTAGCGACGAAAGGGTTACCACCAATGAAAGGGCTCCCAAAACCGGCATGACCTTCCAAATCCCGCCAAAGGCGCTCATTTGACGGGTGTGGCGGCGCTCATAAAGCATCCCCACAATCAAAAACAGAGCGCCGGTGCTCAAACCATGGTTGACCATCTGGAGCACGGCACCGGCCAGCCCCTGCGCGGTGAGGGCAAAGGTACCCAACATCACAAACCCCAGGTGGCTCACCGAGGAATATGCCACCAGTTTCTTAACATCCTGTTGGGCATAGGCCACGGCTGCGCCGTAGAGGATGCCGACCACAGCCAAGCCCGCCATCCACGGTGCCAATTGCAACGTGGCTTGTGGGAAGAGCGGTAGATTGAATCGTAGAAAACCATACGCCCCCATCTTCAGCAGAACGCCGGCCAGGATCACCGAACCGGCCGTTGGGGCTTCCACATGAGCGTCGGGCAACCAGGTGTGGAGCGGGAACATGGGTACCTTAATCGCAAAGGCCAGGCCAAAGGCCAGGAAGAGCCATAATTGGGCGGCGGCAAACACCCCACGCTGTTGGAGGAGGGCATCCCAGGCAAAGGTGCGCGTTTGCAACCCCAGATAAAGGATACCCAACAACATCAACACCGAGCCAACCATGGTGAAGAGGAAGAACTTTACCGCAGCATAAACACGCCGTTCCCCACCCCACACGCCGATCAGGAAGATCATCGGCACCAGGGTAAATTCCCAGAAGATATAAAAGAGCACCAAATCCAAAGCCAGAAAGACTCCCAACATACCGCTCTCCAGCAGCAGGAAGAAGAGCATAAAACCCTTGACCCGCTCTTCTACCGCACGCCAGGTTGAGAGGATGGCGATAGGGGTCAGGAAAGCCGTCAGCAAGACCATTAGCAGGCTAAGGCCATCCACACCCAGGTAAAACTCAATCGTCACATCGCCGATGCGCACCCAGGGTTGGCGCACCACCATTTGCAAGTTTGGGTCGCCTACTTGAAACTGCGTCAGCACCCCCAGGGCAACAATGAACGTTGCCAGTGAGGTCAGCAGTGCCCCCCATCGCAGGGCTTTTTTGGCTTCAGAGGGAATAAAAAGCAGGATCACAAACCCCACTAACGGGAGCGCAATTAACCCAATCAGTCCGTTTATACCCAGGATCATTCTCAACCCTCGTTCCTTCGGAATCGGTAGCGATGTGGTCGCTTAGCGCAAGAGCAAATAGGCAACGATCAATACCACGCCCATAACAATACTTAAAGCATAAGAACGCACATAACCGTTCTGCCATTGACGCCACCACAGCGCAAGCTTGCGCGCCACGTACCCAACCCCATTGACAATACCATCAATAAACCCCAAATCCACCACTTGCGCCAACACATGGGCTAAACCGTGATAGGGGCGCACCACCAACGCATGATAAATCTCGTCCACCCACCACTTGCGCTCCAGAGCACGGTAAACCCCGTCCAATACTCGCGCCAGAGGATCGATTTCGCGCGGGCTGGATAATGGGCGACGTCCATAAAGCCACCAGGCCAAACCCAGGCCAGCCAGAGCCACCGCCAGCGATGAAGCCGCAATGCTCACCTGGAACGGAACAGCCTCAACCGTATGCAGGGTGTGCTCCAGCCAATGTTCCAGTGCATATGAATCCGGGACGTTGATCAGACCACCCAGCACCGATAGCGCCGCAAGAACGATCAGCGGCACGGTCACAATCGGCGCACTCTCGGTTGCTTTCTCGGCGGCTTCACTGCGCGGTGCGCCGAAGAACACCAGCGCCAACTGCCGTCCCATGTAAAGCGCCGTCAGCAGAGCAGAAAAAAGCAAAAGGCCAAAAACAGCCGGGAACTTCGCGCTGGCTACGGCCAAAATCTCATCTTTGGAGAAGAACCCCGCCAAAGGCGCTATACCGGCCAACGCCAACGCGCCGATCAGATAAACCCAAAAAGTCACCGGCATGCGCTGGCGCAGTCCCCCCATGAAACGCATGTCTTGAACATCAATTTCAACCTGATGGTGATGCCCAGACTCATGTCCGCGTTCCATGCCCAAAATGACCGAACCGGCGGAGAGGAAGAGCAGTGCCTTGAAGAAGGCATGTGTCACCAGGTGGAACATCCCCGCTACCACGGCACCCATTCCCACCGCGGCGACCATGAAGCCCAACTGGCTAATGGTGGAGTAAGCCAATACCCGTTTGATGTCATACTGACCAAGCGCGATGGTAGCGGCCAGCAGTGCTGTCAACCCGCCAACCCAGGTCACCGTGCTTTGCGCCAACGGGACCTCAATATACAGCGCCTGCGAACGCGCCACCAGATAGACACCCGCAGTCACCATCGTCGCCGCATGGATCAGCGCTGAAACCGGCGTGGGGCCGGCCATCGCATCCGGCAACCACACATAGAGTGGGATTTGTGCCGATTTTCCCGTTACGCCCAGTAGCATGAACAGCGTGATCGCCGTCAGTATGCCAGGTGCAACCTGTGCCAACTGCGGCGCCTGACGAAAGACAGCCTCAAAATCCAGCGTGCCGAAATTGGCAAAGATTAAGAACAGCGCGATCAACAGACCAAAATCACCAATGCGGTTGACCACAAACGCCTTTTTTGCTGCCAGTGCGTTTCCGATACCGCCAGCACCCTTCTCGAACCAGAATCCGATCAGCAAATACGAACACAGACCGACCCCTTCCCAGCCCACGAAGAGCATCAGGAAGTTGTTCGCGCTGACCAGGATCATCATCGCCGCAATGAACAGATTGAGAAAGACAAAGAAGCGGCGGAAGCGGCGCGGATCCCCCTGATGGCGGACATCCTCGTGCATATACCCGATGGAATAAATATGAATGAGCGCCCCGACACCGGCTACAACCAACATCATCACCACCGAGAGGGTATCCACACGGAAAGCCCAATCCACGCGGAAATCACCGATGTGGATCCAGGTCAGCAAGGGAACTACCGCTCCTTCGGGATGACGGGCCAACCCAACGGCCAGCGCTACCGCCACGCCAAAAGCACCCACCGTGGCCAGGCTGGCGATCCACCCCACCACCTTTTCATTCCAGCGCGCCCCCAAGAGCAGGTTCAACAGGATGCCCACCACCGGTAGGAACACCACCCCCGGCGCCAGGCGGAACAACGGTTCGGTCACGGTCATAACCTCCATGTGCATGGGCGGTTCATCCTTTCAACTGACTCATTTGATCCAGGTCAATGGAATGCTTGGTGCGGAAGATCGCTACAATCAGCGCTAATCCGATTGCCACCTCTGCCGCTGCCGTGGTAATCACAAAAAAGACGAACAACTGACCATCCAGAATTTTATGAAAGGCCGCAAACGCCACAAAAGCCAAATTGGCGGCGTTGAACATCAGTTCCAGCCCCATGAACACCACCAGCGGATTGCGCCGCAACACAACGGCCAACATCCCAATGGTGAACATAAATGCCGAAAGCCCCAAATAATACACCAATGGCATAGCGGCCTACTCCTTTCGTTCTCCGAATCGCCCCTGCCGACCTTTGCCCTTACCCACCATGGGGGTTTCCAGGCGCGCCAGGAAAATCGCCCCCACCACGGCAATCAACAACAAGAAGCCCACAATCTCAAAAGGAAGCAAATACTTTTCGATAATCATGCGCCCAACCACGGCCGGGCTTTCAAACCCAAACCCGATCTCCGCTGCCCATTCCGGCGCACTAGTGCGCAGGTACAAAAAGGCCGCGGATTCCACTAGAAAAAGACCCCCAGCCAACAAACCCAGCCAGCGCTGCCCACGCAGAGGCTCATGAACCGGGAACTGCTCTGCCCCCAACAGCATGATGACAAACACAAACAGTACCATGATGGAGCCGGCATAGACGGCCACCTGAGCAAATGAGACAAACGGCGCCCCCAGAATCAAATACAGCACACCCACCCCAATGAAGTTGAGCACCAGAAAGAGCGCGGAGTAAATCGTGTTGCGGCTGAGCAACATCCCCACAGCCGAGCCGGCCACCACCAGACCTAAGACAGCAAAAACGATGAGGGTTCCAAGGGACATTCAGCCTCCCTAATCGGTGGGATCTTGCATGATTGGTATCGAGCGGGTGTACACCCCGGGTTCCACTTTTTGCGGCGTAGGCTTACCCCCTTCCGGCACTGGCTCCAAAAGCATTTCTTTGGTGTAGATGGACTGGTGACGGTCGGTGAAGGTAAGTTCGTAGTTGTCCGTGAGCACAATCGCCTCCGTTGGGCAGGCATCCTCACAGAAGCCGCAGAAGATACAGCGTAGCATGTTGATCTCATACACCCGCGCGTAACGTTCACCCGGCGAGTAACGCTCATCATCCGTGTTTTCTGCCGCCTCAACAAAGATGGCATCCGAGGGGCAGGCCGCGGCACACAGGGCGCACCCAATGCAGCGCTCTAAGCCGTTTTCATACCGGCGCAGGATGTGTCGCCCCCGGAAGCGTGCCCGCACCGGGCGTTTGACCTCAGGATACTGAATTGTGACCGGCTTTTCGGTCATCGAACGGAGTGTTTCGAGCAAACCTTTAAGCATGGCTTATCCTCCAACCCAGACCACCACTAAGGCGGTAATGACCGCGTTCAGCAGTCCCAGCGGGAACATCACCTTCCAGCCCAACTGCATCAGGCGGTCATAGCGAATGCGCGGTAACGTGGCGCGCAGCCAAATCATCACAAACAGCCACATTGCCACTTTGAGAAAGAGGTAAATCGGGCCCAGCCAGGGGAAACGATCTACAAACGGCCCCATATATCCTCCTAGGAAGAGCGAGGCGCCGATCATCGCAACCGCAATCATTTTGATGTACTCAGCCATGAAGAAGAGCGCGAACTTCATCCCCGAATACTCGGCATGGTAACCGGCAGTGAGTTCCTGCTCAGCTTCGGGCATATCAAATGGCGCCCGGTTAACCTCGGCCAGCGAAGCCATAAAGTAAAGCAAGAACGCCGCTGGCTGGAGCACGATATACCACAAGTGCTTTTGGGCATTAATAATATCCATCAGGCTCAGTGAACCGGCCAACAAAATCGGGCCGACAAACGAAAGCCCCAACGCCAGTTCGTAACTGATCATTTGAGCGGTGGAACGCAAGCCACCCAACAGGGCATATTTGTTATTCGAAGCCCACCCTGCCAGAGCAATACCATAGACCGAAATAGACGCAACTGCCAGAATATATAGAATGCCCACATTGATATCCGTGAGATAGAGGCGGATGACGCGTCCACCGATCACCACGGTATCCCCCCACGGCACCACCGCCGTGATGACCAACGAAGGCAAAACCGTGATGATGGGCGCCAGAAAGAACAGCACCTTATCCGCCCCCGCCGGGGTCAACTCTTCTTTAAAGATCAATTTAATCCCATCGGCTACTGGCTGAAGCAAGCCAAATGGACCTGCCCGGTTCGGCCCAATGCGCACCTGAATGCGGGCAATGACACGGCGCTCATACAGGGTAGCATAGGCAAACCCCCCGGTCAGCACCAGCACAATAATTAGTGACTTGATCACCCACTCCCAAAACAAGGCAGCGTCCATGCGAACTCCTTAACTCCCAGCCTGAGGTTCAAGCACGGCGCGTTGAGCGCGCACCCACTGTGGTTGACGTAACGCCACCCCGCTACTGCGTGGTACTAAACCTGCCCCTGCGGGCACGTTCGCCACCACCTGAACGGACAGCGTTTCTGACCACCCATCCGCACTAATCTGAACATACTCTCCGTTTTGCACCCCCAATTGGGCCGCCGTCTGCGGCGCCAGGTAAAGAACCGCCTGGGCAACTCGTCGGTACAGTAAACGCGAAGGCCGCAAAGTTTGTCCCTGATCATAGAGGCGGACGAACGGCACCAGATACAGCGCCTCGGGTGTATGCACCTCCGCCGGTGCGACATCGGGGGAGGCTATCGCCTCCGCTTCCGCGCTCACCCGCGCCAAGCGCACCCCTAAGCCCTGGGTATTCTCATAGGCTGTGCCGCCATAGTAGAGATCACTACGCCCAACTATTGGCCATTGTTCCACCACCTCAGCCAAGCGGGTGTAAGAAAGACCGGCAAAAGCGGTCAGGGTCTGTGCAATCGCCTGGAAGACCCGGCGCACCGAACGCCCCTCCAATGCTAGGCCCAAGTGTTCGGCCACCTGCGCCACAATGGCAAAATCGGCGCGGGTGCCCTCTAATTCGGGCAAAGCCGGGTAGAAACGCTGCACCCGCCGCTCTCCTGTTGTCCACGTGCCTTCGCGCTCGGTAAACGCCTGCACCGGGAAGACCACATCGGCATGACGGGCCGTCTCGGTCAAGAAAAGGTCTTGCACGATGACAAACCCGGCCTTTTCCAGGGCACGCGCCAGCGCCACATCATCCCCGGCCGGATCGGCAGCCGCTACCCACACCACATCGGCAGCGCTCAAGGTTTCAGCAAGCCGCGGGTCAGGCCGGAAGCCGATTTCCCAGGCTCCCTGGGTGTTGGCATGCGGCCACACCGCCACCAGGCCGCTCAACGGGCGCTCCACCTGCCCGTTTTGCACCAACAGACGTGCTAACATGGCCGCCAGCGCTTCAGAAGCTTCCAGGGACAACCCTTCACTGCCGTAGAAAATAACCAGATTGGCCGCACCGGCCAACGCCTGGGCTTCGGGAGTATTCCCTGTCAATAGGGTTTGCACCTTGAGCAGGGCATCCTGGTAGGTGTAACGCACAACATGAGCGGCACAACGTTCCAGTTTGGTAGGACGGGCATTGGCGACAACCAACGTCGCCCCCCGTTCAGCTGCCTGCTTGACCCGCAGCCACCATAGCGGCGCTTCCTCGTGCAAGTCGGTGGCCACCACCAGAATGGCGTCTCCCTTACCCAAGGCCCCCAGGTTTGCCTCCCCACTCAGGCCGTAGCGCTGCACATAGTCCCCACCACCCATGCAGGAATAGAGCACAGCCCGCCCCTGCCAAGCCTCGGTCAGTCGGTAGAGGTTGAACAGATCCTCATTGCTCAACCGTCCTCCGGCTAGGCTCACCAGGCGCTGATGGGTGCGCAGCCCTTCCGCTGCCACCCGCAGTGCTTCGTCCCAGGAAGCAGGTTGCAGGGTTCCATCTTTGCGCACCAGCGGCTGGCGCAGGCGCTCAGGGCTCTCGGTATAGTGATAGCCAAAGCGCCCTTTATCGCAAATCCAAATCTCATTAACCCACTCGTTCTGGCGCGGCATAACCCGCTTAATCACCTCACGTCCCCCTGCGGCGGCCTCACGGCGCACGTTGAAGGTGATATTACACCCCACCGGACAGTGAGGGCAAATCGAGGCACTTGGCGTCATCTCCCACGGGCGGGCGCCAAAACGGAAATCGGCGGTAGTCAACGCCCCTACCGGGCAGATATCGGTCGTATTTCCGGAGAAGTAGGAATCAAAACCGGGTTCTGAAAAGGTCACAATTTGCAGTGCCCGCCCGCGCTGGCTAAAGGCAATCACCGGATCGTCCACAACCGTGGATTGGAAGCGCACGCACCGCCCGCACAGGATACAGCGTTCACGATCCAGATAGATCAGTTCGCCCAGCGGAAGATGCTTGGCTAGGTGCATCTTATCCTCGTAGCGGAAACGCGATTCTCCCGGCCCATAGGCCATGGTCAGGTTTTGGAGGGGGCACTCCCCGCCTTTATCGCAAATCGGGCAGTCGAGCGGGTGCGAGGTAAGCAGGAATTCGATGATCCCTCGTCGCGCCTCAGCGACCACCTGGGTTTGGGTGCGCACCACCATCCCTTCGCTCACGGGCGTGGTGCAGGCCGTCTCTAATTTCGGCCCAAATTGGATCTTAGGACTGCCATCCGCCTCCAATACCGGTTGACCGGTGGCACGGTCAATCACCGGACGACCGACTTCCACCAGACACATCCGGCACATCCCTACCGGTTCCATCTTAGGGTGATAGCAAAAGACCGGGATGTCAATCCCCGCTTTCTTGGCAGCATCCACAATCAGCGTCCCCTGCGGCACGCTGACGACCTGATCATCAATGGTGAGGGTCACCATTTTACCCATAAACCGGCTCCTTAGTTACAACGGCTTCGTAATCCGCACGGAAGCGATCAATGCTGGAAACCACCGCCAGGGTAGAGAATTCACCCAGCGCGCACAGGCACTTTCCCTGCATTTGACGCGCTACCTGATAGAGTAATTCCACCTCACGGGCTTCTCCCTGCCCACGCGCAATGCGTTCGGCCAGGCGATTCATCCAGTAGGTGCCCTCGCGACAGGGGGTGCATTTACCACAGGATTCATGTTTGAAGAAATTGACTGTCTTATAGGTCAGCCAAGCCATGTTAACCGAATCATCCAACACGATCACCGAGGCAGAGCCTAACGAACCGCCAAATTTATTCAGTGACTCATAGTCCATGGGGGTATCCAACACGCTTTCATCCATCGGGATCAAGACCGAGGATGCCCCTGCCGTCATCACCGCCTTGAGCGTTCGCCCCTCGGGCACCCCACCGCCGTGTTCAAAAATCAACTCGCGGAAAGTCACCCCAAACGGCAGTTCGTAGTTGCCCGGCCGGTTAACACAACCGGATAGGCTGAATACCTTTGTGCCGGGACTTTTATCCGTGCCGTAGTTGTGATACCAGGCCGGCCCATGGAGCACGATCAGGGGTACATTCGCCAAGGTCTCCACGTTATTGACCACCGTGGGGCGGCTGTAGAGCCCGGCCGTTGCCGGGAAGGGCGGACGCAAGCGCGGCTGGCCGATTTTGCCTTCCAGCGACTCCAACAAGGCGGTCTCTTCGCCACAGATATAGGCGCCGGCGCCCAAGTGGGTATAGAGCCGTAGAGAATAATCCGTGCCGAAGAGGTTTTCACCCAGCAGTCCGGCTTGTTCCAGGTCGGCAATCTTCTGATCCAGCCATTTCGCAATATGCCAGTACTCACCACGGATGTAGATATAGGCCACCCGCGCCTGGACGGCATACGATGCAATCATCAGCCCTTCCAAGAACTGGAAGGGGTTGGATTCCATAATTTCACGATCTTTGAAGGTCCCCGGCTCGGATTCATCCGCGTTGGCAACCACGTAGTGCGGCCACAGGTCATTCGGCAGGAACGACCATTTTAGCCCGGTGGGAAAGCCCGCTCCACCGCGTCCGCGCAGTCCCGAGTCTTTGACCATCTGAATGATCTGGGCCGGCTGCAGTTCGGTTATTGCCTTTTTGAACGCCGCAAACCCCTGATGCTCCAAATACACCGGCAAGCGTTCCAGACCAGGAATGGCGCGGTGGCGCAGAATAAGATACTCGCTCATGCCGTGCCCTCCTTCTCTTGGTGCACTTTTTGACGCAGGGCTTCAATAACCGCCAACGCCGTCTCCAAGGTTTGGTTCTCATGGAAGACAATCTCACCATCTCCCTGCACCTGGAAGACCGGCGCGCGGTGGCACGCCCCAATGCACTTCACTTCTTCCACGGTAAATAGCCCGTCCGATGTCACCTGTCCCACCTCAATACCCAAGGCCTGACACAAGGCTTTGAGAAAATCCTCCGCGCCGCGCAAGGCACAGGGTAAATCGGTGCAAACCTGGATATGATAGCGCCCGTGGGGCTGGTCATAGTACAGCGAATAAAAACCCACCACCGAGGCCACATCCGTGATCGAGATCTCCAAGATCTCGGCAATCTCGGCCATCGCCTGCGCAGTGACATAACCCTCTTCGCGCTGGGCGAGATAGAGCAGTGGCATCACCGCCGAGCGCTTATGCTCCGGCGGATACTTGGCCAAAATGATCTCAATTTCATCGGCATACTTAGCGCGTAGCGTGTTCACCGGTCACAATCTCCCAGGACAATATCAATGCTGCCGATGATTCCCACCACATCGGCGATAAAGTGATTGCGGGTCAAGATGGGCATGACCTGCAAATTGGCAAACGAGGGGGTAACATAATGGACACGATAGGGTTTAGGCCCACCATCCCCTTCCAGGAAGACCCCCAATTCGCCGCGCGGGCTTTCAATCGCCGCATATACCGATTCCTTGGGGGCAGAGAAGCCTTCCGTCCACAACTTGAAGTGATGGATCACCGCCTCCATGCTCACCCCCAACTCAGAGCGCGGCGGCGGTACAAACTTGCGGTTGTTGCTACGCACCGGGCCATAGGGCAGTTTATCCAGCGCCTGGCGGATGATGCGCAGGGATTGGCGCATCTCTTCCACCCGCACCAGGTAGCGCGAATAGACATCGCCATCTTGCTGGGTGGGGATATCAAACTCATACTGTTCATAACCGCTGTACGGGCGCACCTTACGCAAGTCGTATTTTAACCCGGCCGCTCGCGCCACCGGCCCGGAAATGCCCCACTGGATACACTCCTCCGCCGTAATCACCCCAATGCCGCGGGTGCGATCCAGGAAGAGTTCGTTGGTGGTCAACAGCCGTTCGTATTCATCAATGCGCCGCGGCATGATCTCCAACACCCGCCGCACCGCGTCTTCAAACTCAACCGGCACATCCCGCCATAGCCCACCGGGACGGACGTAGGTGGTCATCATGCGCTGCCCGGAACACATCTCGAAAATGTCAAGGATCATTTCGCGCTCGCGCATGGTGTAAAGGAAGGTGGACATGGCAGCTAAATCAAGCGAACTGGTGCCCAGCCAAAGTAGGTGCGAGCCGATACGCGTCAATTCCGCCAAGATCACCCGGATCGCCTGAGCGCGCGGGGGCACATCCAATCCCACCAGCTTTTCTACCGCCAGGCAGTAGACTAAGTTATTGCCGATGGGGTTGAGGTAATCCAAGCGATCCGTCATCACCTCGGCTTTCTGGTAGGTCTTGGCTTCCATGTTCTTTTCCACCCCGGTGTGCAGAAAGCCGATATCCGGGATGCAATTAAGCACAATCTCGCCATCCAATTCCAAGAGCAGGCGCAGCACGCCGTGCGTGCTGGGATGCTGCGGCCCCATGTTCAGCAACATGGTCTCGCCCGCCAGCGCCCGCTCCGAAACCAGATGACGCAGTTCATCTACCGAAACTTCACGTAACATGACCATGGCCGACTCCACCCCTAAGACTTGGCATAAGGCTTGCGGCGATCAATCTCTTCCGCATTGAACGAGAACTGCACCTCTTCGTAGCCCAACGGATAATCCTTGCGTAGCGGGTGCCCCTGCCAATCTGCTGGCATCAAGATGCGTCGCAAGTCCGAGTGCCCGTCGAAGACGATGCCGAACATATCCCAAATCTCGCGCTCTTTCCAATTCGCATTGGGAAACACTTTTTCCATTGTATCCACATGCGGCGCGTTGCCGTTGAGCGGCACGCGCAGGCGCAAGATCAGGTTATGGGGCATGGAATAGAGATGATAAACCACGTGAAAGCGCGGCGTCGTCTGTGGCCAGTAATCCACTGCGGTTTCATCAATCAGCACGTTGAAGCCAAAGGTATCGCGCAACGTCTGCGCCGCCTCGATGATGTTCTCCGGGGGGATAATCAACGTGACTTCATCCCGAAAGCGATGTTCGGTAGCGCCGAAACGTTCCTTGATGCCCTTTACCGCTTCTTCCAAAACCTCGGTATTTGCCTTTGACATCACTCCGACCTCGTCTTTATGACTCGCTCAGCCGGCGCCCCATCCTCTGGCATGAACGAAAGGGGACGGGGTTACCCGGCATGCCGGATTAAGCCCACTTGGTCAGTTTTTCTTTCTGCACCTTATCGTGCAGGGTCAAGATGCCGTGGATCAATCCTTCCGGACGCGGCGGACAACCCGCCACATAAACGTCCACCGGCACAACCTCATCCACCCCCTGCACGATGGCGTAGTTATTGAAAATGCCGCCACAAGAGGCACAATCGCCCATGGCAATGACCCACTTGGGCTCGGGCATTTGATCATATAATAAGCGCAAAACCGGCGCCATCTTGCGCGAAACCCGCCCGGCCACGATCATCAGGTCGGATTGGCGCGGGCTGGCACGCATCAATTCCATACCGAAGCGGCTCAGGTCATAACTGGAGGCCTGCGCCGCCATCATCTCAATCGCACAACAGGCAAGGCCGAATAGCATCGGCCACATTGAGCGCGTGCGCGCCCAATTGACCATTTGCTCCAAGGTGGTCGTCACCACCCCCATTTGAGCGGTTTTTTGTTCTAGTCCCATTCCAGCGCTCCTTTCTTCCACGCATAGACGTGGGCTACCTCTAAAATCACCAGGAACACCAGCATTGCCCCCAGACCAAGCCACCCCAACTGACGGGCGGCCGCGGCCCAGAAGATCACAAAAATCACTTCCACATCAAAAAGAATAAAAAGGACGGCTACGAGGTAAAAACGCACCGATACTCGCCGCCGCCCCGGTCCATAGGGTACAATTCCCGATTCATACGGCGCCGCCTTACGTGGAGTGGGCCGCCGTGGGCCAAAGAGCATCCCCAGCAAGATGGCGATGAGAGCGATAGCAAAAGCAACGACCAAAATGACGAACAGGGGGAGATAATCTTGAAGCATGAGCGGTCCTCACGATAGGAATTGTCTATCTGACCGGCACAACCTTGCCCTAGTATATCACAAGTGCTGTCTGGTGGCAATTTTCACAAAATAATCTGTATAAAAATCACCCGTAAAGTCGTTAATTGTCTGGACATTACGGTCCTTCCAGGGCATAAATGAACACCCCCTGACGGCGATAGATTGGCACTACGCCGCGGCACTGATTGAACGCGGCCGGTTGTAAACTTCCTACACCCTCGCGCACATACATATAACCAAGTTCCGCTTCATTTACGAGAAGCCAAAAGGCTTCATCACAATCCTTCAATTGGGCAGCCTGAGCCGCCCGAAGGTTGATCAGAGCTGCCACCACTGGATCACCCCAGGCGTACAGCACTGGCGGTAAGATGCTCATGCGCCCGGCATAAGGGAGCAGCCAATAGCCCCCATCCACACCGCGATACGTTCCCCCCTGCCAGGAGGTCACATTAATCAAAAAGCGCGCATCCGGCGGCAGATTTTCACGCACCCAGTCCAGTGCCATCTTATCGGCAGCGTCGGCCAGTTGCGTGGTCGGATTGGTCACCGTACGCGTGGACCATGCTCCCCAGCCTAAAACCACCAGCGCCAACCCTGCCCCCACCCCCCAGGCAATATGGCGCGCCGCGGGTGAGGACAGTCGCTCTACAATAAAATGCCATCCCCCAATACCGCCATCTGCCAGACACAACGCCGCCGGAAGGAAAAGGACAATCGCCATGTGATCGGGGCGAAACGGCCCCAGACGTATCCCCCAAGGCAGCATCAATAACGCCAATACCCAACCCCAAATCGCTAAAAGACGGCTACGCGCTTGCGTCAAACCATAAATAGCTCCTAAACCCGCTAAGCCTATCAGAATATGATTGTGGCGCGGCCCAAGCAGATCCAGGATATAACGCCAATACCCCAGTTGTGAAGCATCCAGCGGCGAGACCACCCGCACCGCCGCCTGCCCACCCAGGTGCCAGATCACGCGCCACAACCAGGGCAGTGCCAAACCACCGCCCAACCCCAACCCCAGACCCAGCGCTACCAGGGGAAGCAGCCGTTGCGCACGCGCTTCCGGTGGGGAAAGCCGCCAAACACCCCAACTCACCCCCAGCACAACCACCAAACAAAACACCCCCAGTAACAATAATGCCGTGTAATGACTCAAGGCCACCCCTGCTGAGAGCACTCCCAAGCGCATGAACGTCTCCACCGATCCCGGTCGGCGCAGAATCTCCACCACCGCCGCCATCGCCAGAGGCAGCATGATCAAACCCGTTAAAAGCGTGTAGCGCCCCCAGGCGAGGTAGTAAGCCGGCATCTGAAAGGCAAATCCCACCAGCAGTGCCGCCAGGCCGGAGCGTCGTGAGTCACCCCAGAGTGCTTTCCCCAGCCGATATACCGAAAGCGCGACTAGGGCATTCAATCCCTGCCCCAGCCACAACACCGCCTCGGTGGCTTCTAAACCGCCCAGACGGGCAAACCAGGCCGTGATGAGATGAAACGCGTAGTGATAAGAAAAAAACGTCTCAATCTCGGGCGCCAGGGTCTCCGGCAGACCGCCTAACGCCATGATCTTGCGCACGATAAACACATGGTGCACCGAATCCACCCAGGCCGGAAAGACCATTCCCCGTACCTGGTAGAACCGCCAAATCACGATGCCCGCTAACGCGCCCAGGCCGACCCCAAACCACATCATCGAACGAGAGAAACGCACCTCCGCCCAGTGTACACCTCTCAAGCGCCAGGCCACTCCCCCCGCAAAGGCAATCCCCAGAACGGCATAGGCCACGCGCAAGTCACCCCCGGTGAGCCTCTGGCCTAAGATAAAGAAAATCAAACCGCCTAAGGCCGTTAAAGCCACTGAAAGCCCTAACGCCTCGGCTAATTGCTCCAGTCCATCCTGATCGGTGGGCTGGCGCCATACCACCCACACCGCCCCCGGCAAGAAGAGCACCACGATCGCCAGCAAAACCAGCCCAACCGGATTATTAACCACGCCTTGAAAGCCCCTTGATCCGCCGTTAATCTGTCAGGATTATTATAATATGGGGAAGCAATCCCTCCCCTCTACACCATGCTCACCGATTTCATTACGGCTTTTATTCCCCAATCCGCCTAAGGAGTCGAGATGGTTTCTTCCTATCTATCCACGGCACACGAAGGACGTCATGAGACCTGGCGTTATGTCGCCACTTTGGCTCTGGTGATCTGGCTATTCATCAGCGTTTCATTTTTCTTCAGTCTCATTGCCGTCATCCTGACCGGAAGCACCGATCTCAATGCCTTTCCGCCCTTATGGCTTTTGGTCATTGCCTTATTGCCCTTCCCTTTGGGGGGACTGCTCGGCCTGATCATCGGCCTGCGTCTTTTCCATCACCGCTCACTTCTCGCCCTGATCAACCCCGCTGGACGGGTGCGCTGGGCCTACTTTTGGCGCTCTTTTGGCCTGTGGCTGATCTTGTGCGGTCTGAGCGATGTGATTCTCTGGCTCTTCAACCCCTCCAATTACGTCTGGGCCGCCGATTGGTCGCGCTTTGTTCCCTATGCTGTGGTAGCCATTTTGCTCATCCCCTTACAGACCAGTACCGAAGAACTGATCTTCCGTGGCTACCTGACCCAATGGATTGGGCGCTCACGTTTGGGTTATTGGGCTACTTTGATCTTGCCCAACCTTATTTTTGCCGCGTTGCACGGTTTGAACCCCGAGGTGCAAACCTACGGCGCCTGGTTGACGATGCCGCTTTACTTTGGGATCGGTGTGGTGCTTTCGTGGGCTACACTCCACAGCAGCGGGTTGGAATATGCCCTGGGCATGCATGCCGCGAACAATCTCTACGCCGCTCTGGTGGTCACCTTCCCCGCCTCAGCTCTGCCCTCACCCGCCCTAGTTCACATGCGCACCTACGATCCGGTCATCGGCTTAATTTCCTTCGTCATCATGGCGACCGTTTACTTGTTCCTCCTTTCCCGTCGTTCCAATACCAGGGAACAGACGATTGAGCCAACCCACACAGGGAGGGCAGAATGACCGTTCGTCGGTTACGCCTTGTTCTCTTGCTTGCTACGCTGATTGGGCTGTTAGCACTGCTGTGGGCACCCCGAGGTAACGTCGATGCCCGCACTTACTACGCCGAACGCTACGACGTGGTGCTCCAAATCCAGGCCGAAAACCGTATTCAGGTTGAAGAAACGGTGACCTTTCGCTTTGAGGGTGGGCCTTATACCTATGCCTTCCGCCGGTTAACCCTGGATCAATTGGAACATGTTGACGTTCAAAGTGCCAGCCTGGACGGCGTTACGCTCCCCGAAGGGGATCAGCCCAACCAGGTTGAAATCAAACGCAACGCGGATCCCATCGAAATCACTTGGCATTTTCCACCCACCCAAGATGCCACGCGTACCCTCGGCTTGCGCTATCTCGTGAGCGGGCACATCCATCTGCGTGACAACGCCGACGGGATTTTATGGCAGGCCATCCCCGAAGAACATGAGTACACCATCCATCAGGCGCGCATCACAGTACGCTACCCCTCCCATCTGACCCCAGCCGAAACGCCTCAGTTGCGGGGAGCACAGTACACCACCACCCACACCCGCGGTGAGTTTATCTTCACTGCCCAGGACATCCCTGCCAACCAGGGCATCACGATCGAGATGCTCTTCCCCCGCGGCAGTCTGATCGCGCAACCGCCCGATTGGCAGGCGCGCTTGCTGGCGCGCGGCGCTCAGGCGCGCCAGATGGCACCGTGGGCCATTGGATTAGGGCTAGGCGTAGCCCTACTGTCCCTGATCGGGGTTTGGCTGTACCGCCGCCAGCGCCAGGGCTCGACGGTAATCATCCCGCCGGGCATCATTAGCAATCCGCCGGATGCGCTTTCGCCGGCCCAAGCCGCGTTTCTGCTTAACCCCGGCGCGGCCACGCCCGCTCAAATTGCCGCCGTCTTGATCCACCTCGCTCAGCGCGGCTGGCTGCGCCTCGAAGCCACTCCAGCCGGACGGGGGCTGTTCAAAACATGGGATTACACCCTCCACCGCCTGCGCGATAAGACCGGATTACACGACCATGAACAGGTGCTCTTCCAGGCTCTCTTCACCACCCGTCAGGGCTGGCAAGACACCATCCGCCTCAGTCGCTTGGGTAATAAACTTCCGGGTATCCTGCCCGCCCTCAAACAAGCCCTGACCCACGAATTAATCGCCCAGGGGTTGGTGGACGCCCACCGTCTGGATGAGCGTAAACGGTTGAACGCGCTGGCCGTGCTAGCCTTTTTAATCGAATTTCCGTTGCTCATCGTAGGATTATTGCTGGTTTTGGGCAGCAATCAGTTGGCCGGGGTCGGCACCCTTGGCTTGGGCTTGGCCGGTGGCTTGATAGTTGCAGGCAGTGCATTATTGCTCACAGCCAACGCCTGGCCCTTGCTCACCCCTCAGGGCGAGACCCGCGCCGCGCGCTGGAAGGGGTTTAAGCAGTACCTGGGACAATTGGTCAAAAAGCGCAGTGGCCTGCAAGGGGAATGGCTGGAAGCCTATCTGCCCTATGCGCTGGCATTTGGCAGCGGACTGCAGTGGGCAGAAGCTTTTCGCGAGCAAGGCTTTGCTCCTACCGTTTCCTGGTTGCTCACCGCCAGCGGTGCCGGTGGCATGGATGACCTGTTGGGCGCCATCGCGGCTACCAGTGTGGTCACCTCCAGCGGCGGAGACGGCGGCGGGGGAGGGGGAGGCGGTGCCAGCGGGGCAGGCTAATCGGTGTACTTAAGAAAACTGTAAACCGCCCCTCGCAAACAGCAGAGGAGATTTTCATTATAATTTGGTTACCTCCACCCTATGAGTGTCTTATGTCCTTACGTTGGTATGCCATCCACAGTCATCCCCACCGGGAAGAGAGCCTGGCCCGCTACATGACCGAAAAAGGGTTGGAGGTTTTCTATCCCCATCTTAAAGTTAAACCGGTTAACCCCCGCGCACGCCGCATCCGTGCTTATTTTCCGGGCTACGTCTTTGTCCGCGCCGATCTGGAACAGACCGGGGCTTCACTCTTCCAATGGATGCCATTTGCCACCGGTCTAGTGGCATTTGGTGGCGAACCGGCCATTGTGCCTGATGCCCTGATCACGGCGTTACAAAACCACCTGGAACGGCTTAATCAGATAGCTGCGCAGTCCCCCGCAGACCAGTTTCAGAAGGGGGAACGCGTTGAAATTGAAAGTGGGCCATTTGCCGGGTACGAAGCTATCTTCGATACCCGCTTACCAGGACGGGAGCGCGTGCGGGTGCTGCTTAAGTTCCTGGGGGAGCGGCGAGTGCCGCTTGAACTCGACTCTCGCCAGGTGCGTAGACCCCCGTCTTCGGCGTGATACATCGGTAGAGGCAACCACATGGTTGAATCACACCTCCAAACCTCAGCGTCTCCCCTCCCCACGATTTCGGTCTGGCGCAGCGTACGCACACCGATCCTGCTCTGGCTGGCCGCGTTGAGTATGATCGTCCTTAGTTTGCCGTTTACCAGTGCAGCCTGGTTGGCCCGCCCTTCACTGGGAGCACTGGTCTTACCCGGGATGCGTGTGGGTGCGTCTCTCAGCCCGGTGGCGGTAGTGACTACCCCCGGGGGTGCGCGGTTACAACTTGGCGACCGCCTCTTGCGCGTGGATGGGCGCGCTGTTCCCAACGGCGCAGCGCTGTGGGTAAGCCTGGAAAACAAAAAAAGTGGTCAGGAAGTTTTCTTAAGCGTTGAAACCCCACAGGGGGACTACGTCACCCGCATCCAAGTTCTGCAACCCTGGCCGCGTTATTGGCAGGTACGACTAAACGAATTCCCCATCAGCCTGGGTGTGGTCATGCTTGCCCTGGCCTGGCTGGTTTTCCTGCGCCTTCCGGATCATCCCACCAATCGCGCCCTTGTTCTCTTAGCGGCTTCCTTGGGGTTTGTCCTGGCCGGTAGCGTTGATCTGTGGCAAACACATCGCCTGACCTTGCTTTGGTTGCTTGCCTTCGCCCTTACCGCCGCCGCATCGTTCGACCTTTCCCTCAGCGCCTCGGAATGGGCGCTCCCCTCTGAGTGGGTGGTGCGCTTACGCCGCGGGGGTTATAGCGCGGGATTACTTGTCGCTCTGTTAGCAGGTAGTTTTTATGTACGCAATACCGCCCAACACATGACCACGAGCTGGTGGCTAGAACTGATCTGGTTGCTCACTGCCGGTCTGTTCGCGGTGGCCATTCTGATCATAGCCGCTCACCGCGCCGAAACCGTTCCCCAACGTAACCGCAGTTTGGGGATGCTAGCCGCCGAAGTCCTCTCCCTTCCGGCGCTTTATCTGTGGGCCGGCACGCTCTTGCTGCATCTCAGTCAGCCGGGTATGGCAACCCCCATCTTGACAGCGCTCACGCTAGCCCTTCCGCTCACGACCGCCTTGAACCAAAGCCGCCCCACTATGACTTCGCCTCAGCGCCTGTTGTGGCAGGCAGGTCTCTATGCCCTGGCCGGGATCGGCTATGCGCTTGTCGTTGCGGGCATAATGACCATTCTCAGCGCCTTTAACCTCGCCCTGCGCCCCGTCGTTACCGGCATCGCTTTCGCGCTGGTAGCATTGAGCCTGTTGCCGCTATACCGCGGAATCGAAAAGAATCTGGATGCACTCTTCTTGCCTGGCGAGCGAATTCAGCAGGAGCGCCTTAACCGCTTTATCCGCGACCTCACGCATGCGGTAGAACTTCCTGAGATTTTAAGCATTTTGCGCACGACTCTTCAAGAAACGTTGCGGCCCACCTTAATGCACATCTTTCTTTATGACCCATTGAGCGATCACTACGTTGCTACACCCGATGCCAGCGGTCAACCCACCAGCGACCTGAGATTTTCCGCCAACAGTACATTGGTGCAAACCTTGCGTCAACAATCCGGTCCTCTCTATATCAGTAACCCTTCCCACCTGCCGGATACTCTCTACGGTGAGCAGGCTCGTTTGACTCTACTGGGTGCCCGGATTTATTTTCCGCTCAAAACGCGCACCCAACTCAGCGGCTGGATTGCGCTGGGGCAACCCGACCGCGTCCCTTCGTACACCACCCGCGATTATGCCTTTCTGAGTGCCCTGGCCGATCAAGCCAGCCTAGCCATCGAGCGCGCCCAGGTTATTGCCGACCTTAACCAGCGCGTGCGTCAGATGAATGTGCTCATCCGCGTCGCCCAGGGGGTCAACATCACCCTGGCGTTGGAAGATATCTACGAGCTCATCTACGCCCAAACCGCTCAAGTCATCCCTATCGAGACGTTTCAACTTACCCTCTATGACCCGGAAAACGAGGCTCTGCGCGTCGTCTTTGAGGTCTGGGGCAATGAGCGCCTGAGCGAACGCGAAAATCGCCTTATCCCCCTGAGCACCAGCCTTGAAGGGAGCGTCTTGCGCCAGCGCAAACCAATTCTGACGGACGATTACACCCGTGAATGCCGTGTTCGTGGTATTCTGAGCCCTCAAGCCGACCTCTACGCCTGGATGGGCGTACCTTTGAACACCGGCGCCGAAACCATTGGCGTGCTCTGCGTGGGTTCACAGCGCCCCGACGTCCACTACACCCAGGAACAGGTTAACCTACTTCAGGCCATCGCGGATCAAGCGGCCGGTGCGATCGCTAAAGCACGCCTGCTGAACGAAGCAGAACGACGCGCTCGTCAATTGCGGACACTTCACGAGGTTACCCAGAAACTTTCCTCCACGCTCGACCTGGAACCTCTACTTCACACCATCCTCGAAAATGCGGTGGACATCCTCGTCTGCGAGGCAGGCAGTCTGTTGCTGTGGGATGAAGCCAGCGACGAACTGGTTTTCCGCGTGGTGCTGGGGCCGGTGGCGCAGAACCTACTCCACCAACGCATGCCCTCCAACCGTGGCCTGGCCGGAAAAGCCTTACAAACCCGTCAGCCGCAAATTGTCAATGACGTCAGCACCTCCCCTGAGTGGTTCCGCCTGCCGGATGAAATCACCGGCTTCACCACCCGGGCTGTGTTAGCCGTCCCGTTGGTCGTCAAGGAACGTGCCATCGGGGTGCTGGAAGTCGTCAACCGCAAAGACGGCCAGAACTTTACCCCCGAGGATGCCGAGTTATTGAGCGCCTTTGCAGCCCAAGCAGCCATCGCCATTGAAAATGCCCGTCTTTATACCCTCACCGATCAGGCGCTGGCTGCCAGGGTAGAAGAACTTTCGATCATGCAGCGCATTGACCGTGAACTCAACGCCACTCTGGATCTCGGCCAGGCCATGTCCATCACGTTGAACTGGGCGATGCGCCGTTCGCGGGCCAGTGTCGGTCTAATCGGTGCTATCGAGGGCTCGGTCTTTCGCCCAATTGCCTGGCAAGGGATTGAGGATCACGCTCTTCCTAATCCCGAAACCCTTGCCGCCGGCTTACCCTTGACCCTGATCCAGGAGAACGGTAAACCCCTACGGCGCGATCTCGCTGCCTCAACCGCCCGATTGCGCGCCGACAGCCGCGTTCAGGTGCTTTTGCCGATTCGCCAGGAAGAGCAGGTAAGTAGTTTGTTGATCCTCGAATCCGACAACGCGGACTTTGGCGCACCGGAGACGCTGGACTTTCTCCAACGGCTTTGCGACCACGCCGCCATCGCCCTGGCCAACGCCCAACTCTATGCCGCCGTGCGTGCCGCCAACCTGGCCAAGAGTGAATTTGTTTCCTTTGTCGCCCATGAACTCAAGAATCCAATGACCTCGATCAAGGGCTACACCGAACTGCTCATCGCCGGTGCGGTCGGGCCGATTAGCGAAGCTCAGGCCAGTTTCCTCAATGTCATTCGCTCCAACGTTGACCGCATGAGCACACTGGTTTCGGATCTGAATGATCTCTCCAAGATCGAAGCCGGGCGGATGCGCCTGGAATTCGCCGCCCTCAATCTGGCCGAGATCGTCGGCGAGGTTGAACGCTCAACCCGCCGCCAAATCGAAGAGAAACAACAGCGCTTTACCATCCATTTGCCTGCCGATTTGCCCCTAGTGTGGGCAGATCGCACCCGCCTGATCCAGATCCTGGTTAACTTAGTTAACAATGCGCACAAATACACCGAAGCCGGCGGGCAAATCACCCTGGGGGCAGAGCACACCACCAACCGCTGGGATCCTAACGGCGCGCGGGACGTGGTTCACATCTGGGTTCAAGATACTGGCATCGGCATTGCCCCCGAGGATCAGCCTAAGATTTTCCAGAAATTCTTCCGCTCCGAAGACCCCAAAACCCGCGAGGTGCCCGGTAGTGGACTGGGCCTAAACATCACCCGCAGTTTGGTTGAAATGCAGGGGGGCAAAATCTGGTTTGAATCCGAATTCCGCAAAGGCACCACTTTCCATTTCACGGTGCCAGTCGCCGAGATCGCCGCGTCCTAACCGCGTTCTTTGGCCGACTTCGTGCCAATTGCAGAGGATTGGCGGTCTTTCGGCAATACCGCTCTTAAGGCGGGATCACACGTGCCGGTGCAGGTTGAGCGCCGTCCCCAAAACCAACGATGTCGCGCGACCCAATCGTAGATTGGGTCACCAATTCCGAGACGCCGTACTAGAACAATCCACGGCCACAGTGGCCAAAGCAACGGCAGCCGCGCTGCAACGGCTTCCACGGCAGCAATGCCTTCCAGGGTACGCCCGGCGACTTGCACCTGGAGGCGTGTTTCGGCGCGTGCCGGATCCAATCCATAGGTCGCTATCACCTCCGGGGCGCGGAACGAAAGCAGGACTAAACGCCGCTGCCAATCCAGTTTTTGGAGCAGGCGGGCTGTCCGCGTGCACAGCGAGCATGCACCATCGTAAAACACATAAAGCGAAGCGCTCATTTCACAATACCCAGGCACATAAGGGCACCATCATTTCGTGTGGATGCAAGCCACCGTGGCGCCCCAAGAGGCTGTTCTCCTTATTCGCCCACCATAGATAAGCCTGCTCACGCGGCAACAGCACCCACTCGCCCAAGCGCTCGTAAAGGATCGGGTTGGGCTGCCCGGGGCCGAATAAACCGCCTTGTATCGCTTGTTGGGTGGAGATCACTTCAAACTCCCCTGGCCAAGCCGATTCAATGTAGGCCCGTACATCCTCCGCCCGCCCTGCGCGCGGGAATAGGTATGGTAAGCGATTCTCACCCGAGGGAGGCATGAGTAAATCTTGTTTCAGTTGCGGATGCTGACGCAGTTCATAGCGCGCATAGCGCGGAGTAGGCACAAACCCATGATCGGCCACTACCAGGAAAAGGGTATCTTCCCAGCGTCGTGATAAGCGCGGTTGAAGCAGCCGCTGTAGCAGCAAGCGCAAAACGTTAAACTCTAAATCCACCCGTGCGTCTTCGGGTCCAAAGCGGTGTGAGAGTTCATCCAGATCTCCCCAGTAGGCATAGATATAACTGGCGCGATTCGTGGTCTCATCCAGCACGTGTTCCAGGGTGACCCAGAGGTCACTGCTGTTGCGAAACGGTAGAATATCACACCCCCGCATCAGCATTTGAGAGAGACCAGAGCGGGCAATCGCCACGTGCATCAGCCCCAGCGTGCGCACGCCGTAAGAGGCCAGATGGGGCGCCAACACCGGCACCGAAAGAAAGGTCTCCGGATCAAACCCGGCCAGACGAAGTGAACCAAAATCGCCGTTATACGAGGCCGGATTGTGTAAGATCATGTTGGCGATGAGGCCATATTCCTTCAGCCACATTTCGTAGCCCAAGATGCCATGGCGCGCGGGATAGGTGCCCGTCCACAACGTGGTCAGGGCTGTCGCCGTAGTGCTGGGGACGATGCTGGTCAGAGGAAGCGTGTAAACCGGGGTAACCCCTGCCAGAGCCAACCCACCGCGCTGCTGTGCAAAATGCCACCCCAGCCCATCCACCACCAGAACCACCACCCGCCGAAAGCGCGAGTTCAACGGCTGATGATAAGGCTCAGCCAGCGGGGGTGCGGCGCCTTCGGGCAGTGGCACACCCAACCAGGCACAAATGCTGCTGGGTAAATTCGCAATGGAGTAACCCTCGTAAGCAGGAAAAGTGCGATCCGGTGCAGAGGGTAAACCCGGCAATGAGGTTGCAGCGAGAGATTCGGGGGTGAGAGGCATATATCGAGCCATCAGGACCTCTAAGGTTCAGGGGATAGCGTGACCACTTCCGAAGCCGCACGGCGCAGGCGATCCCGAATCGCCAACCCCAAACCGTAACTTCCGAAGTCGCGGGTGACGATGGCCGTGATTCCCTGGGCATCTAACTGACGCAGTGCTGCATAAAGATTGCGGGCGATCTCGGTTAAATCGGTTTGCGAACCTAGAGCTAGCAGGCTCACACCCGGCAACAGGACTTCGACCCGCCGTGCATCCTCGTCGGTGAGCAGTACGCCTACCCGCTCACCCCGGGCACTCAAGGTGCGCGCAATGTCCACCACACGGGCAGTAAGCGCCTCAGCCTCATTGCCCAAGACCAAGATCAGGCGGGCGCGGGGGGCGTAATGTTTCGCCAACAAACCCGGTGAGGGTTGAGCACCACCGCCAGAAGCACCTTCCCACACCACCACGGGGCCTAAAACCGCTTCCAGGGCTTCACGGGGAGTACCCCCAGGACGCAAAATGCGCGGTGGTCGGGTGGAGAGATCAAGAACGGTGGATTCCACCCCAATTGGGGTTGGCCCGGCATCCAGGATGCACGCAATCCGCCCGGCCAGATCCTGCCAGACATGCTCCGCCGTGGTCGGGCTCACCCCACCAAAGCGGTTCGCCGAGGGCGCCGCGATGGGTAAATCGCTAGCACGTAAGAGCGCCAACGCCACTGGATGTGCCGGCACGCGCACGGCAACGGTGGGCAGGCCGGCCGTGACTTCTGGCGGCACCGCCGCAGACCGGGGCAGGATCAGCGTCAGTGGCCCCGGCCAGAAGCGTGTTGCCAGGATATCTGCCTCCGGTGGAACCGATGTCACTACCCGCGGCAACCATTCCGCACCAGCCAGATGCACAATGAGTGGATCATTCGCCGGGCGCCCTTTGGCTTCAAAAATGCGGCGCACGGCCGCGGCATCTAGGGCATTGGTCCCCAGACCGTAGACTGTCTCGGTCGGGAAGGCTACCAATTGTCCCTGACGCACCAATGCCGCCGCTTCAGCAATCGCCCCCGCTTCGGGGTGCAAAGGATCAACGCGAATCAACCGGGTTTTCATTGCCCCTAATCATACCAGGGCTAAACACTTCCTGCAACCGAACCGTCTAACCCTAACCTGATGCCGAGAAAAGGGGCAAACTTGTGATAAAATCGGCTCAACTGAGCGCCTGCTCGCGGGGGTGCGTTTTGCGGTGCCGTTAAAAAGTTAACGCGTGTGGGTTGAAATCCCTAGTTTTTGGGAGCAACACATGGAACGATTATGGTCCCCATGGCGTAGCCAGTACATTGAGCAAAATAACCGCAGTCAAGGCTGTGTCTTCTGTGAGGCCGTGCAACAACCCGATAGTGATCAAAACCTGATCATTGCGCGCGGCCGTTTTGCCTTTGTCATTCTGAATCGTTTTCCTTATACCAGTGGTCATCTGATGGTGGTGCCTTACCAGCACGTATCTTCCTTGGAAGCATTGGACGCACCAACACGCACGGAGATCTTTGAGTTAATTACCGCCAGTGTGCAGGTCATCCGTGAGGTCTATCGGCCAGAAGGGTTTAACATCGGGGCCAATATCGGGACAGCAGCCGGTGCCGGTATCGCTGACCATGTGCATTTCCACGTGGTACCGCGCTGGGCTGGCGATACCAACTTCATGTCCACGCTGGCCGGAACACGCGTCCTGCCAGAAGCCCTAGAAGACACTTATCGCCGCTTGCGCGAGGGCTGGGAACGCCTCTTCTCCCCTGCCACCCCACGCGAGCAGAGCGGTTAGTCGTTATCCTCGTCGTCGTGTTCTACTTCGGTTTTTTGTTCGGACGGTTCGGGACTCCTGGCCTCGAACTCAGTCGGTTTGGGGGTCTTGCTCGGGCGCAAGGTGCGTGTGGGTTCCGGCGTCTTGCCTCCCCCCTTATCTTCCGGTTCCGCGGTTATCTCTAAACGCGCCGTGGGGAGAGGCTGTTCGGTGTGTTTCGATAAACCGGGAGGAACGATAGGCCGGGATTCCGGCGTATTTTCACGATGCGAGGGCAAGGGCAAAACGCGTGGGAGATCGCGGCGCAATTCCGGCCACGGCGTAGCCGAAACATCAAGGGTAGCAAGCGCGCCATCCCCGCCCTGCCCCCACACGACCAGCGCCAGGTATTGATCCGTCGCCAGGCGCACTACCGTCGCCGAGACGGACTGTCCAATCCTCAACCCACCACGGCGCTGCGTAGCCGGGCTAAGCCAAAGGGTCAGCCTATCTAGGCGTAGATACTCAGAGGTCATCTCCCGCAGAGTACCGCGCACGGTGAGCAGTTGGAGTTCGAGACGCTGGGCTTTAACCCCCAATGAAGGTTCGGTTTCTCCCCTCACACTCACATAAGCGCCCTCTAAGGAGCGGGCCAGCGCTTCTTGATCGGGGGAAAGCAGTAACGGGATTTGGTTAACTTCCCACACCCCCATTGGGCCGCGAGAGAGGAAGCCAGCAAACGTCACCGCCTGCCGCCGCCCCTGCTTAATGAGCGCCTGCACCTCCGCAGCCCGCTTTTGATCCAGGGTTTCGGCCAAGGACAACCGTGCCCCCGGCTCGGTAGTAAAGTTATACTGCACGGCCTCAACCGCTCGCTTTACGGGATAGAGGGGTTGCCCCGGGAGCGCCTGGGCCGACGCCAGCGTGGTGATCACCAGGCTCATGAGCAACACCAGGATAACCGCAAGGCTTCCCCAGGCCCAGCCCAAGCGTGGTAAGCGGGCGATGGGAGAAACCGGCGTAGCGCGCAGATGCTTTGCCCTATCCAGGAAACGCGCCCGGCTGCGTGCCCGCGCCGCTGAGGGAACCCACAGAGTATCGGCCATGGCTCGTCCGCTCTGCGCCGCCCGTAAAAGAGGAGCTAAGTCCCTAGCCTGTTCGGGATAACGGGCAAGGATCGCCTCGATCGGTTGGCCCTGCTCCAGGGCTTGCAGGCAGACCTCAACCAGTTCGGGGGTTATTTCGTCCCGTCGCATCATTCCCCCTCCCGTTCTAGCCATCGCCGTAAGGCCATCAGAGCACGGAATTGGAGCACCTTTACCGCATTGACACTCTTACCCATCAGTGCGGCGGTCTCTTCCAGAGAACACTCCTGAGAGAAGCGCAGGGTTAGCACATGCTGCTGTTCCGGGGTCAGATGACGCATCGCCCGCTGCACGGCTTCTAAACGCTGTTGGGCTTCCAGGGCTTGTTCGGGGTGAACCTGAGGGTCAGGATGACCACCATCTAACCCCTGCACCGCATGACGATAATGCTGGCGAAGACAATCCATCACCAGATGATGCGCCGTGGTAAAACACCAGGCCCGCAAATTCTCCCCGCGCACCCGTCTGGCACGTAACGCCTCCAACAAACGCAGGAAGACCTCGGCAGTTAGGTCTTCGCTTAGCGGGCCATGTCCCAGACGATAGGCAATGTAACGATAAATAGCCGGATACAACGCATCGTGCAAAGTGGCTAGAGCATCCGCATCCAGAACACGCGCACGGGATATTAAATCGCTGAAATCATCCATCCCGGCCAGCGCCAAAAGGGATCGCTTCCTCCTCCCCCAGTATACCCTATCTTGCGCCGAAAAGAATGGCCCCCGCCTGGGGCCTTGACCGCGTCGGGGCAAGAACCAAGAAGAACCATATCCAGACAGGAGCCATCCCATTGTATTCATCTAATGCCTTTTAGTCATTGTCCTCATGATCGCCATCATCACTTTTACCCCCACGATTTTTACTCTCAGAATTGTCGCGGTCACGATCATCATGGGATTTTTTGGGCTGCGGTGTGCTGAGCGACGAATCCGACTCGTGATCAGCACCACTGCCCGGCGTGGCGCGAAAGTCCAAGCGCCCACTCCCATTTTCCTTAGCTTTAATCCGGGTCGCGAGATAGGTGCCATCCGCTTGCACCAGCGCTTTCACTTCCACCTGGCTGCCCACACTGGGGTTGCCCTGGAGTTTGGTGTTGGTATCCACGTTCACCATAACGCCACTGATCACCCAGGTTGAGCCGTTGACGCTTTCAACGGTACCGTAAAACTTGAAGTTACGGGCTTGGGGAGCTCCGGCCGTGGGGAAAGAGCGGATTTTCTCAATCTCATGCGCGAGATAGCCGCCCTCGGTTTGAGCGGCATGGACCTTAACCAGGTCGCCTAGTTGAGGGTTGCCCTTGAGTTCGGTTTTGGGGGTCACCTGTACGGTCTGATCACCGACCACCCACGCTCCCTCCGTCATTTGATTGAGCACCCCAAACCATTCGACCTCATTATTTTCTTCGGACTCACCTGGGGTCGGCTGGGGTGAGGGCTGCGCCTCATTATCCTCTAGGCTGATCTTATAGGCCATCAGGTTACCCTCACTGACCACACCCTCCACCTCTACTAGGCTGCCCTCTACGATACCGGCTTCAATTTGGGTTTCCGAAGTGACCTGGATGGTTTCACCCGAAACAACCCAGGTGGTTTCGCCAATGCTCTCTACCACGCCATAAAACTTGAATTCGCTCTCATCCGGCGTTTTTTCCAACCGCGTTACTTCCAGCGCATAGCGGCTACCATCTGGCAACAACACCGCTTTAACGACCACCGCGTCACCGGTCTGCAATCCCTCCGGCAACGCCGTTTGCCCATCAATACGAAAAGTCAATCCCTCCACAACCAGGGAATCCGAACCTACACTATCTACGGCTCCCTTGAAGGACACCACGCCTAATGTCGGTATTTGGGTCAGAGTAGCCCCCGGTTCTGTCGTTGAGGTACTGTCACTCAGTGTTTGAAGTGCACTAAACGCGGCGCTGGCATCTAACGTCGTACAACCAGCCAGCATGAGCAAGAGCAAACCACTTACCATCACCAGTAGCATTCGCCAGGGAATCTTTTTCATTCTGTCTTCCTCCTAACAAGGTAGGGATAAAGGGTATTCTCATAAGAATAGTCGCTTATGGACGGCAAAAGTTACGGGCGAAAAAGTTTGCGCGGCAAAAATTTGCCGCGCAATTATTAGGTGGGGGATGGAGGGGTGGATCGGGGGAAGTGGGCGGTATAGGACTCGAACCTACGACCTCCGCGATGTCAACGCGACGCTCTAACCAACTGAGCTAACCGCCCAAGTGCTTTATTATTATACTCGGACGCAGGCAAAAAAACAATATTTTGGCATCGTCTTATCCCTCTGGAACCCACCCTCGAGAAAGTGAAGGGATCTTCTCGTAATAAAATAAGATTATGCGTTCGCGATCCTTCTCCAACGTTGTCATCACCTTGTCGTTTCTACTTCTCTCCCTGGTCGGTGCGGGCGGCTTGCTTTATGCCATGCGTTGGGGGCCATGGGTGTATAGCGATTCGGTGGCCTATATCCTCTCCGCCTACAATTGGATTGCAGGACGAGGGTTGGGCATTTTTAACCCCAGCGGCGAATTCGACCCTATGATGCCTCCCGGTTACCCCTGGTTGATCGGAGCATTCCTGGCATTTAACCTTAACCCCTTGCATGCTATCACCGTGGTGAACAGCCTGTGTTTTGCCCTGGGTCTGTTTTTACTCGGGTGGGGCACTTGGCGCTTTTCAGGTTCCCAACTATGGGGATGGACAACCGCGACGCTGGTTCTTCTGGCACCGTGGGTGATCTCAAACTTTGACGGCGCCATGAGTGAACCCCCTTACATGGCGCTGACGTTGCTCAATCTCTTTCTCCTGGCCCACTACACTCGCTCACCGCGGCTGGGGGTGGGAATCGCAGCCGCATTATTTGCAGCCGGGGCCGGGCTCATGCGCACCATCGGGCTGGTCAATTTAGTCATAGGTGTTCTGGTCATCCTGGTTGTCCATCGCCGATCCCAACGAGAAGGTCTCATCCGTGCTTCAGGATATACCATAATGGCCGGCGTGTTGCCTTTAGTCTGGCTCCTTCGAGAAACGTTGCCCAACCGGCCCTTCGTTTGGGATTCTTCACTTCTCACCCAAGCCAATACGTTTCGCCAGGAAGTAACACGATTATCGCTTCAGTGGGTGCCGATCTTCAAGATGTTACCGGCATCTTGGCTCAAATCGCTGGCTTTGGTAACTATGGGGTTGTTGGCAGGCTGGGGAGCAGGATGGGCTTGGAAGCAAACCCGGCGAGAGGGGAAACCCCAGCCGGAACTCGCGGGCGGATTGACCTGGTGGGCCATCATAACGCTCTATGCTCTGGGCTACCTGTTGTTCTTGGGGTTTTCTTATTTATTTTCGTCCCTGACGCCGGATATTGATACTCGCCTGTTGATGCCGTTCTTTATTGCCCTGGCCGTCGTTATCCCCGGTGGCTTCTTTTTGGCCTTGCGAGCGCGCTCTGTCGCACCTCATTGGGAAGGGCTGCTGGCTGTACTCATCTTTCTCTCAACCTTGACTTATTACCTGCCCACCACGTTTTCTTATTTGAATCAACGCCACACCACAGGTAGTGGCTATAGCGGCTTGCGCTGGCGCGAATCCGAAACACTGCGCGCGGCGCAAGATCTTCCGGCGAACCTGCCGTTAGTGTCTAACCAACCTATCGCCATACTTTTCTACACCCAGCGTTTTCCCTACGAGATAACTCGTCTGGCACAGCCGGACCAGGCAGTGCTAGAGCAACCTTTTGGCAATGGCGCGAGCGAGGACGAACTCGTTTTTCGCACCCGCTGCGCTGCACTGATCTTGTTTGAACCGGAGTTTAATCAACAAATGCAAGCCATCTTCGGCGATCAAACCGCCCGCTATCAAACCATTTTTACCGCTGGCCTGCGCCTTTACCATCGCCTAGATGACGGCGTTATTTACTTCTATCCTACCTGCTCCACGCCTTAAAGGCATACCAAAACCTCAAGCAAGGTTTGACGAAACTGCCGAGTCTATTGGTGAGCGGGGTGGCTACGGCTATAATTGAGATGTAGGAAAGGAGCATGTAATGCGACGAGGGTGGCTCATCCTCCTGTTATGGTTTATCGGTTGGTCGCTGTTGGGATCACCGCTGGTGCCATCAGTACAGGCACAAAGCTCCAGCGGGCAACCCCAGGTGTTGCTCTTAACGGCTGAGGGACCACTGACACCGGTGCTGGTGAGCTACATCGAACGGGGGATAGATGCTGCTCAGCGCGAAGGCGCCGAGATGCTGATTCTGCAACTCAATACGCCGGGCGGAAGTATTGATCTCATGAATCGGATCATCCAGATCATCCGCGGGAGTCCGGTGCCGGTTATTGTTTACGTCGCGCCACGAGGGGCCATGGCCGGCAGTGCCGGTACCCTGATCACCTTGGCCGGGCACGCCAGTGCTATGGCACCGGAAACAGCCATTGGTGCCGCCAGCCCGGTCGGGGCCCAGGGTGAGGAATTGGGAGAAACCTTAGCCACCAAGGAAAAGGAGATTCTCCGTGCCACCGCTCGTTCCCTGGCCGAACGCCGCCCCGCCGAGGCGATTGCGCTGGCCGAAGATACCATTGAAAAAGCACGCGCCGTCTCAGCCTCTGAGGCTTTAGAAGTAGGATTGGTGGATTTCATCGCTTCCGATGTCAACGATTTATTGCGCCAACTGAACGGTTATACGGTGACCGTACTGGACACGCCCCGCACCCTGCACACCCAGAACGCCGTGGTTCGTTCGTTCAACCTGACTCCGGTAGAGCAAGCCTTGCAATTACTCACCAATCCCAACATTGTGTTTCTTCTGCTGACCATTGGTGTGCAAGCCATCCTGATCGAACTTTCCAACCCCGGTGGATGGGTGGCGGGGTTCATCGGTGCCGTATGCCTGGCGCTGGCAATCTACGGTTTAGGCCTGCTACCGGTTAACCTGTTCGGCTTAATCTTCATCATCATGGCGTTTGTCCTCTTCATTCTGGAAGTTAAAGTGGGCTTTTCTGGCGCGCTGACCATTGCCGGCGTGGCGTCGTTCATCGCAGGCGCGCTGATCCTGTTCAACTCGGTGCGCCTGCCCGGTTTTCCACGCATTTCCATCCCTTTGGTCATCGGCACGGCCATTGTAGTTGCTGTTTCCTTCCTGACGATCGTGGGTTTTGCCCTGCGCGCCTTACGCCTGCCACCGGGCATGGGCAAGGAAACATTGGTGGGCAAACAGGGCATCGTGCGCGAGCCCCTTGACCCGGTGGGCAGCATTCAATTAGAAGGCGAATTATGGACTGCCGAAGCCATTGATGAGAATACCCCTATCCCCGTTGGAGCGAGGGTCGAAGTCGTAGGGGTGGAAGGCTTGCGCCTGAAAGTGCGCCGGCTGCGTTAGGTCTTCACCCATGGAGAAAATTGGGGGCACTTCAACTTGCTTTTCCATTGATGAGGCCTATAATGAAAATTGAAAATTGCTGCACTGGTCATATCTCTGATCAGCACCACGACCGGCTCACAAGGCCACCCTGAGCCAAGAGGAGGAGTTGAGCATGGCGAAACTAATCTATGTGGAAGGTATTGGTGAGGCCTATGCGCGGAAACTAGAGGCCATTGGTATAGACACAACCGCCAAATTATACAAAGCGGGTTCTACCCCCAAAGGACGTAAGGAATTGGCCGAAAAATCAGGAATCTCGGAACACCTGATTCTAGAGTGGGTCAATCACCTAGATTTGTATCGAATCAAAGGTGTTGGTTCGGAATATGCTGATCTATTGGAAGAAGCCGGGATAAATACGGTACCCGAATTGGCCCAGCGCAATCCCGAAAACCTGTTTAACAAACTGATCGAGGTCAACAAAGAGAAAAAACTGGTGCGGCGCCTGCCCACGCTCTCTCAAGTCAAAAACTGGGTGGAGCAAGCCAAGCAACTGCCGCGAGTGATTGAGTACTAAGCCGCCGGGCCTTCCCTCCACCGCTTCGGATGCAGTGGGCTATGGTACACTCGGATTTTGGGGTTCAAGCCCGTTTACACGGATCCAAAAGAGCGTCTGGTTGTCCTGGCCGTGGGTACAGAAACCAGCCTGACCTTGCATGAGCAAGGATCAAGCAGCGCCACAATGACCCATCAGATTCCCCGTTGCTATCCCATTTTTTACACGCCCGACATCGAGGCTACTCATGAACGCTTAAGAACCATGGGAGTGGATGTGCAACCGATTTCCGGCAGAGAGGGAGAAACGCGCTGGTTTGCGTTTCAGGATAGTGAGGGTAATTACCTTGAAGTGTGCCATTACGAGATCACGGAATAAGCACTCCCAATGTTTTTCCCCTTTCTCTCCGATTTAGCCCGGCGGTGTCAAAGACAGGTCGCCAAAATATTGACGATTCACGCACTTCTTGCTATACTTTGAATTGCAACAGCATTGCGGGCGTGGTTCAGTTGGTAGAACGTCTCCTTGCCAAGGAGAAGGTCGTGGGTTCGAGTCCCATCGCCCGCTCTAGCCCCCGAAAAGGGGGCTTTTCGTTTCCTGCTTATCACAGGGAGGTGTACTATGCGCGTTTGGCAAGTCACCCAACCGGCTCCCATCGAAATCCATCCTTTGATAATCGCCGAAGTTCCCCAACCTCAACCTGGCCCGGGACAGGTGCTCTTGCAGGTGCGAGTCTGTGGCGTCTGTCATACCGATTTGCACATCGCTGAAGGAGATCTTATCCCGCCGACCTATCCGGTGGTGCCGGGGCATCAGGTCGTGGGAGAAATCGTCGCCATCGGGGAGGGAGTCTCTAACCTTACTAGTGGGCAGCGCGTTGGGGTTCCTTGGTTGCACCAGGCCTGTGGGGCCTGCGAATTTTGCCAGCGGGGGGAGGAAAACCTGTGCCCCTCGGCCCGTTTCACCGGACTGCACGTGCCAGGTGGCTTTGCCGAATACCTGCTGGCCGATGCTAATTTCGTGCTTCCTCTACCCGAGAACCTAAGCGACGTTGAAGCTGCTCCCTTACTGTGCGCCGGGATCATCGGCTATCGCTCGCTACGCAAAGCCGAGGTGAAACCGGGAGAACGTCTGGGGTTGTTCGGCTTTGGTGCCAGTGCCCACCTGGTTCTGCAGGTTGCCCGCTATTGGGGGTGTGACGTATACGTCTTTACCCGTTCTGAAGCTCACCGCCAACACGCTCTGGAATTAGGTGCAGCCTGGGCAGGAGGGGCCGAAGATACTCCCCCTCATCCCCTCGACCGTGCCATCACCTTTGCCCCGGTAGGCGAAATTATCCCTTTGGCATTGGCTAAATTGCGCCCCGGAGGTACTCTGGCCATCAATGCCGTGCACCTGACCCCAATTCCAAGCTTCGAATATCCTCTCATTTACGGTGAACGCACCCTGCGCAGTGTGGCTAATGCTACCCGCCAGGATGGCCGGGAATTCTTACACCTGGCGGCTCACATCCCCATCCGCCCCACCGTCACGTTGTATCCGTTCGATGCCTTGAACCAGGCACTCGCCGATCTGAAACACAGCCGCCTGAACGGCCAGGCCGTGCTGCACGTAGAATAGGGCCGTTAGTCCACGCTTTTGGGATGCCCATTCAGCCCCAATGGGCGCATGCCGTTGAAGGCCACCAACAGGGACACCCCCATGTCGGCCAGCACCGCTATCCACAGGGTAGCTTGGCCTAAAACCGCTAAGACAAGGAAGGCTAGTTTGGTCAGCAGGCTAAATGCCACATTTTGGCGCACCAGGCGGTGGGTGAGGTCGGCCAAGCGAAAAAGGAACGGTAACGGCTTGAGTGTGTCGTTCATGAGTACAACATCAGCCGTCTCCATCGCCTGGGCACTATGAACACCTCCGACGGCAATACCCACCTGCGCCGTTGCCAGGGCCGGCGTATCGTTCACTCCATCCCCAACCATCGCCACCGCACCAAAACGGCGTTGCAGATCACGGAGCACGTCCATCTTTTCTGTTGGCAGCAAGGGGGCATACAACTCATCCATCCCCAAGCCCTTGCCAATAGTTTGAGCAACCACACGCTGATCCCCGCTGAGTAGTGCCGTATGCCGCCCACGCTGCTGTAACCAGGCAATAGTTGCGCGGCTCTCGGGACGCGGGATATCCATAAAGGCCAGATAGCCCCGCACCATGCCCCCGTATTGGAGTAACACCGTGGTCTGCCCCTGTTCTTCCAGGGCATTGATCTCGCGGCAAAGGGCTTCAGGGTGAGGTTGGAACTCGTCGAACCAGCGATGGTTGCCCAAAATGGCTTCATGTCCGTTAAAGCGCGCTTTCATCCCCATGCCTGGCACCAATGCGACGGCATGAGGAGAAGGATAGCGAACCTCCAAACCACGTTCTACAACCGCCCGGGATACGGCACGCGCCAGCGGATGGTGGCTCTCACGCTCGATAGCATCAGCCAGAGCCAATAGATCATCACAGCGGGAGCAACGTTCACCCCCTTCGCAGTCTATGGCCCGCACAACCGTTAATTGCGGTTGCCCCAACGTCAACGTGCCCGTTTTGTCAAACGCCACGACCCGCACCTGATGCAGGGCCTCCAGGTGAACCCCACCTTTGATCAGGATACCCCGCCGTGCGGCTGCCGTAAGCGCGCTGAAATAAGTAATCGGGGTGCTCATCACCAGCGCACAGGGGCAGGCAATCACCAGCAACGCCAGACCGCGGTAAAGCCAACCCCGCCCCCCATCAGGGGGGTTAAGGAAAGGCTGTCCAAATGCCAGGGGAGGTACAATGGCAATCAGGACGGCTAAAATAGTCACGACGGGGGTATAGTAACGCGCGAAGCGATCTATAAAGCGTTGGAACGATGGGCGCTGCGCTTGCGCCGCCAGTACACCCTCCAAAATACGCTGCAAGGTGCTTTCACGCGCCGGACGAGTCACCTCAATTTCCAGGCTACCCTGGCCATTAATGCTGCCGGCAAACACCTCATCTCCGGGGTGTTTCTCCACCGGCTGGCTTTCACCGGTAAGCGGGGCTTGATTCACCTCACTGCTTCCCACCAACACCCTTCCATCCACCGGAATGCGCTCATCCGGACGGATGCGCAGGCGGTCACCTACCCGCACCTGCTCCACGGCTACCCGTTCCTCCCCCTCAGGCGTCAAGCGGGTGGCCTCTTCAGGCAACAAGGTACGCAGATTATCCAGGGAGCGTCGCGTGCGGTCGGTTGTGTAACCTTCCAACGCCTCGGCCAAAGCAAAAAGAACCACCAGCGTGGCTGCTTCGGTGATCTCGCCGATAGCAACCGCACCCAGGGCTGCCAGGGTCATGAGCGCATTGATGCCAAGTTCACGGCTATAGCGCCAACCATTCCACGCGTGCCGAGCCAAAGGCACGCCGGCCAAAAGCAGTGCCCCCACCTGGAAAAGCATTGCCAGGGAATCGATCGAGGGCCAAAGCATCAACAGTAAACCTATTCCCACCAGTAACGCACCGATCAAGGTCAGGCGAGTTTCGCGTTCTGCCCAGAGATAGACCAAAAAACTGGGGCGTTGAACCGGCCCCGATTGAGGTGAAGCGGTCAGGGACTGCAAACGATAGCCCAAGGACTGGACGCGTTTAATCACGGTCTGTTCGGGGATGGGTTCACCTTCTAAATGGAGCAAGCCGCTGGCAAAATCCAAATGAACCCGGCTCAAGCCAGGGACATCACGCAAGGCTTGTTCAATTTCGCGGGCACAATCGGCACAATCTAATCCCATTACTTGATAGCGCTGTTCAGGCATGAGTGCGTTCCTTGGTCTCAACTTGAGATTGGTTTTGGTGACGGATGTGTTCCAACCCACGTTCGAGCAGGTCACGGATATGTTCGTCATCCAAGGTGTAGAACACGGTGCGCCCCTCCTTGCGAAAACGCACCAGGTGCAGGGCGCGCAACAGACGCAGCTGATGCGAGACAGCGCTCTGACTCATCCCCAATACCGCCGCCAGGTCATGGACGCATAGTTCGGCCTCGGCCAGGGCTGCCAGCAAGCGGATGCGGCTGGGGTCACTGAGCGCAGCGAAGACCTCAGCCAAGCGGGTGGCAGTTAGACCATCCAACAAATGCGCCTGCACCTGCCATACCAATGATTCGTGAATCTGGTTATCTTCACAATGGGGCGAAGCACCGTTTTTACTCATAGACACCTTAATCATGAATATATGAACACATCTTCACATATTATATCCACAGGGAAGAAGTTGTCAAGCCACGTGGGCGAGAAATCAAAGGGATCTTTTTGGAAATAAGTGCGCTACAATAGAGGCAGGCGATGTTGTTCAGACATATTAACAGGGAGGGTTATGCTGGAGGCTGCGTTAACCTTCCAACTGGCTCAGGATGAGCAAATTGATGAATTCCTGGAACTGATGCGCCAAGAAGCCGCCGATTATGTACACCCCACACTGGAGAAATTGGGTTGGTCGTGGGAAGAGTTCACCCAACGAGTGCGCGGCACAGGTTGGGTGTTTTGTATCTACTACGCCGGGAAAAAAGTTGGGGCCTATTGGATCGAGGAACGGGAACGGGTGGTACATCTTCATGGCATCGTGATTGCGCCTTCATATCAAGGACAGGGCATCGGCACCCAGGTACTCCAACATCTGATAGAGCAATACCAAGGGCGTATGGATGCCATTGAGTTAGGTGTACACACATCCAACGTGCGGGCCAGGGCACTCTATGAGCGACTGGGGTT
>NZ_JBWGPQ010000024.1:0-41284 GCF_056331585.1 Thermanaerothrix sp. | reverse complement strand
AGGTGAACTCTATAACATCTTTTGCAAGTGGGAAATTCTTTACTATAATGAAGGTATTACCCAAGGACATTCAGGGTTGAAAGCAATTGCAAGCCTAGTCGCCCGAAAGCCATAACGCGGAGAGAGGAATGACAGAATCGGCCACTTTACGGCTACGCAAAGCCATTATCCAGCAAAAGACGGTTCACCTGGATGAGCCTACGCATTGCCCATTGTGCCGTCGGGCTTATGAGCAATTCCAAGATTATGCCGCTTTTATCGCCACGCAAAGCGCCGCAGCGCTCCAAGGTCATCCTAAGGGCGAAGCCTACCCTCATGCTGAGCGGCTTGAAACAGCGATCAGGCAACTTGAAACTTCCCTCGATCCCGAAGATGTCCGTTTTTCCCGCCTTCTAAATAATGCCAAGCAACAATTGGACACAATTGGTTCATTGATTTACGAAGTCCTACAAGAAAGAGAGTCGTGATGCCCCCTAACCCGCCTGGCTATGAGGAAGTCTACCGTGCCAACGGTCGTCTCCATGCCGACATTATTTGTGGTTTCCTGGAGGCCGCTGGCTTCACCGTAGTGTTGTATCAGGAAAGCGCCGGGGCAGTCTACGGGTTAACTGTCGGACCGCTCGGCGAGGTTCGGATTTTTGTTCCCTCCGAGCAAGCGGCCGAAGCACGGGAACTTCTCGCGGCGATGGACCGTGGCGAAACCAACACCTCAGAAGAGGACGAGGTTGATCTCAATGAAACGCCATCTGACCCCGCCTCACCTCACTAAATAAATGGGCTCAATCAACCGATCCACATTTAGATCATATAAGCGCGCGATGGTTCGCGTTATCGCACCTGGGTAGCCATTTCCAATGTCACGCTTATCTACCCGCACTATCGGCAATACCCCACGACTGCTGCTGGTGATAAATGCCTCCTCAATTGTTCCCAGGTCGTTAATGGTTATCGGGCAGAAGAGGATCGGAAACCCCGCCCTCTGAGCTGTATTGATAACTAGCGAGCGCGTTACACCTGGCAGTACATCTTTGCCTGCCGTAAAAATTTGCCCTTTCTTCACTGCAAAGAAGTTACTTGATAAGCCTTCTAATATTTCCCCCTGCGCATTGACCATTAAGATTTCGTTGATCCGGGGATGTTGTTTTAATTCCTGTTCCCGTAACGAAACTGTTTGGTGAATAAACTGACTGGATTTAGCCTCGGGTTGATGGCGGGTTAGAATCCGAGTGATTGCCCAGGCACCTTCTTGATAAAGCCAATCCGCAGGAACTGCCAATGGTTCAACCAAGATGTAACACCCCGGTATTTCCTCCGCTACAGGCACAAGTAAGCGCACTCGATAGTTCTCACTCATACCCGCATGAGTAATAGCCGTGTAAATACCCGATCGAAGTGCTTCCCGGGGTAAAGATATAGAATAACCCTGTAGAAATATCGTTCTCTCTAAGCGCTGAAAGTGTGTATCCAGAGATAGGGCATAATACCCCCGAAACGTACGAAATGTAGTATATGCCCCGGGTGGAATCTCAAGCGTAATAGCATCCAACGTTCCTTCCCGCTGTCCCAGTTTTTTTAGTTGCAATGCCTTAAGATCTAAAAACCAGAGTGAAACCATCCCCATTGCCAACCAACCTCAGAGACTACATTGGCCTTTATTATAGGATGAAACCTCCCTAATCTTCCCCCGAAGAATGGGGAGGTTTCATCTGCTCATAATCTTCTGGGGTATCCAAATCCTGGATAACGCTTGGAGTGTTGACAACTAGATAATCAATTTCATCCGCGTGACGGGCAAGAAAATCTCTTAAAGTTTGTTCCGCCGGTAATGTAATAAGTTCGCTCCATAAACGGCGATCAACCAGCCAGGGATGCCCCCGCCGCATTTGGTAACTCGGCACAACCAGCAGTGATTTTCGTTCGGTATACCGCCTGACCAATTGAGTAATGACATCTTGCTGAATTTGAGGTTGATCACCTAAAACGATCAACGCCGCCTCAAGAGTCGGAGAAAGGCATTTGAGCCCCACTTTCAAGGACGAAATCATCTCCCCTTCCGCAAACTCGGGATTGTGTACCCATCGTATGGGAAATGGCAGTGCCCGTAATAAATTTTCCACTTGCTCACGATATCCTCCCGTTACGACCTCGATGCTCTTAATCCCTGCCTCCCACAGCGTTACGACAACGTGTTCCAGCACTTTACGATCCCCCCAGGGCAACAAGAGTTTCGGTGCCCCCATCCGCCGTGAGAGTCCGGCAGCCAAAACCACTGCACCGATCTTCACCCCTGCTCCCATAGCCTCCTCACCCTATTTTCTGAACTTGCTCCCAATCCTCAGGTTGGTCAATATCCAATAGAATACGCTCATCAGACCATTCCAAGGGTAATACCGGGAACTGACCGAAGATCGCCCTTCCTCCCACATCACCTTGCAACTGCCTTAACGCAGGAAAGGTTACTTGATCGAATAAAACCGGATTGGCTCGATGCCCTTTAACAAAGGGAGCTACAATTGGTGCTAACGTGTGCGCATGTTGGTCTCTGAGGGCGCGTATAAGTTCCACAGAAAGATAGGGCTGATCACTTAACAAAAAGACTGCTCCTCCAACGCCCCCTGGTAATGCCTCCAGGCCACACACCACCGAGGTAGATACCCCATTGGGCCATCTGGGGTTGATCACAATACGCACTGGCAGGTCAGCCAGCACTTGCTGGATGGGTTCAATCCAAGCCCCTACCACCACAATCACCGGAGAAAGGTGCGCACCTAAGGCAGCTTCCACAATCCATCGGATAAGGGACTTTCCTTTCCATGCCAATAACTGCTTAGGAATCCCAAGCCGCTGGGATGCCCCCGCGGCTAGAACGATGCCTGCAATAGGCTCATAAACGGCAACAACAGCATCCTCACCTCCACGAATAACATTACCCAAAACAACCGCATCATAAGATCGATGAAGGAGCGGCAGATTTTGCAAAAGAATGGTTTGATCATCCGGCTTACATTCGTCCCACTGGTTAAAAAGTACTATTCGGCGCGCATGTTGCGGAATATTTTTCAAACCACCTTGGGGGTGTAGCAGGTAAGCAATCAAAGCGAAAGGTGTTACTGGCTGACCAAGAGGTAAACCCGCCCGTTGGCCAAAAATTTCGGGACGAAAGACGGTAGATTCACTCAAAGGTTTACCTAACCCCGAGAGACCACATACCACTATAACCGAATCCACCCATTCGGGAATCGGGGGTTCATGTTCTGCAGGGGCTTTAAGTGGACGCATCCGCGAGCCATCGGCTTCAATAATAACCGGAAGATTTAACCTTTCGGCATGAGAGTACACCTGGGTCAATACATCAGGCGTTAGACCGATAAGCCGTCCACTTTCTCGTTCAATCCCCGTGATTAGCGTGACTCCATCCCCTAGGGAGGCAAAGATTTTGTCCACCTCTTCTCGGGATTCAACGATCACATGATAATCGGCATATGCGGCCTGTGAACGGCCCAGATGAGCACTGTTGGTGAGAATGACAGACCCTTCCAAGGAACGGGCAAGAGCAAACAGCGTGGTCGTTTTACCCCCGGCGCCAACTAACGCCACCTTAGAACGTTCAGAAATTCTTAAGGCATGCTTTAGATTCATGCCTAGTCATCACGATAAAGCACAGATCTAAGAGCCGACACTGAGAGAATGGCCGTCAGGGCAGCCCCACCAATTGCTAAGGACTTATCTGAAACCAAGTAACAGTACTTGGGGTTCTGCCGTGGATCCACATCCCCGATTTTCATCCCCTGGGTTACATACAGCCCATCTGCCACCAAGCCCCGAACCACACCATCAAAGGGAGCAAGCACTTCATACCCGTTTACGGTAGCAATCGGTTGACCTTGCTTAACCAGATCGCCAATTTCAACACAAGCCGTCAAAACCCCTGCAACCGGTGCACGCAATACTCGCTGAGCATCATACCCCCCTACGCTCTCGGGAATTCCAGTATCCGGTTCGGTACTGCCTTCCCAATAAAGGCGCCCCAACGTATGCCCTCGCATGGACTCAATAACCACATGGCAATCTTGACCGGCTACAAAACCGGGGCCAATTCCAATCACCAATGGCGCGACAGGATGAGGCAAATCTGAACCCTTTTTGGTTAGACGGGCATCCACGAGCACGTGGGGTTTGAACCAAGCACGTGCTTTTGCCTCTGGGTCTACCATCACCGGTACTTCACCGCGCAGAAAGCATTCTCGGGCTTCCTCCGCAGTGGCAACCCGCTGTGCAAGGATTTCCTCCACATGGGTGACTCCGGCATAAATGGCCTCGGCAAAAGCCACTTTGCGCCGTACAACCAGCGGCTTTTCTAATTCAGTCACCAAAACCCAGAAGCCAGCCTGGTGCAACCGCATCACCACGCCGCTTCCAAGATCACCACCGCCTCGCACCAAAACCCGTAACGGCATCTCGCGTTACCTCTTTGAAAGAGGGGACGGAATTTCCCGTCCCCAAGTGTTTACTTCGTTTCCAACCCCTGACGGACACGTTCGGGGGTATAAGGAAAAGCGTCATACCATCTTCCGGTGGCCTGGCGCAGTGCCGAAGAAATCGCTGGTGCTAAGGGTAAATAGGGCATCTCTGCCATGCCACGTGCACCCCAAGGGCCAATAGGATCGGGGTATTCGATGATAAGCGATTCAACGTTCTCCGGGACATCTAACACGGTTGGGATCAAATACGTAGAGAGCGTTTTGGTCAACACCTGCCCCTCTTGGACAATGAAGTTTTCCAACAGGGCATAGCCCGCCGCCTGTACCACCGCTCCCTCGATTTGCCCCTGCACTTGCTGTGGATTGACCGCTTTTCCCACATCGTCGGCGCACCACACATTGACCAAACGTGCTTGCCCAGTTTCGAGGTCCACTTCTACCTCAACGGCTTCGGCAACATATCCATAAGCAAAATTTGGCTCCGATTTACCCGTTTCTGGATCTAAGGGGGTTGTCTTAGGTGGCCGATATTGATAAACGGCTCGCGCTGGACGTTCTTCGTTGCGCCATTTTTCCAGCGCAAGTTCAGCCGCCCCTCGAATGGCATTACCCGCCATGAAGGTCATCCGCGATGCTGATGCGCTTCCGGAATTGAGGGTATAAGCGGTGTCCGATGCTACCAACGAGACTTTTTCAATTGGCACCCCCAATGCTTCGGCGGCCATTTGAACGAATACCGTATGTGCCCCCTGCCCAACATCAGCGCCTGCATGGTAAAGGGTAGCCTTTTCAATTTCTGCTCCACCTTCCAACTCTATAATCGCCCAACAATTTTCCGGTGCGCCAAAGGAGAAACCTACATTTTTGAAACCACACGCAAACCCCATAGCGCGGCGCAGGTTAGGTGATCCCTCAACTTGCCACACATAACCTGTTGGGCGCTGCCAACCCCGCTCCGTTTTTTCCCATCCTGCCGCAAGCGCGCAAGTTTCAACCACTTGCTTAATGCTCACCCCTTTGGGAAGCGGGGTCCCCACTGAGAGCAAATCACCTTCACCCAAAAGATTTCGCATCCGAATCTCAACCGGATCCATCCCCAGGGCTTCCGCCAATTTATTCATCTGGGATTCAGCCGCAAAGATCGCCTGAGGACCTCCAAAGCCACGGAAAGCGCCAGTGGGAATATTGTTGGTATAAACCGCGTAGGAATCCACTTTTACATTCGGAATGTTATAAGCACCCGTGCAGAGCAGGGTCGCGTTGCCTAAAACTTTTGTCGAAGTGTAGGCATAAGCCCCACCATCTGCAATAAGTTCAACTTCCGCAGCGATGACTTTCCCTTCACGGTTGGCACCCCACTTAGCCCGAATGTAGTAGGGATGACGTTTATGATGCCCGATGATAGACTCTTCACGCGACCACACAATTTTCACCGGGCGATTAATACCCCGCTGATGCAATCGCCAAGCAGCCAACGCTAACACAATTTGTACCGACATATCCTCGCGCCCACCAAAGGCTCCGCCAATGGCCGGGTAAATGACTCGTACTTGATCCTCAGGTAAATTAAGCGCATGAGCGATTTGCTCACGATCTTCATGCGTCCATTGCCCAGCAACAACTACGGTAACTCGTCCTTCCTCATCGATATAAGCCACCCCCGCCTCGGGTTGCAGGTAGGCATGTTCTTGAAAGGGGGTCTCATAATATCCTTCGACAATCACATCGGCTTGAGCAAAGGCTTTTTCAACATCACCTTTGCGGATACGATAGCGGCAGAAAACGTTAGAGCCCTTATCAGGGTGTAGCAAAGTGGCATTCTCTTTCATTGCCTCGCGCGGATCGGTAACCACCGGCAAATCTTCATATTCCACGCGAATGGCCTGGAGTGCCTTTTCGGCAATAGCTTCGTTTTCCGCTACCACCAACGCGACCTGATCACCGATAAAACGCACGCGATCCGCATACGGCTTATTTGAACCTGGTCCACATAACACCGGCTGGTCAGGCATGATCAGGCCATATTCATTAACAGGAACATCTGCCGCGGTAAAGACGGCTATAACCCCTTCCATGCTCAATGCTTCTGAAACATCAATAGACCGAATGCGTGCATGTGGGCGGTTAGCGAAAAGAATTTTCATATAAGCCTGATTAGGAAAATTGAAATCACCCGGGTAGAGTGCCTCACCCTTAACTTTTGCGACTGCGTCCACCCGAGTCACAGATTGGCCAATGTATGTGTTCATAAAGTGACCTCCAAACTACGACTCAGCGCTGCTTTTTTTGGCGTTTCGGATATGAGACCGGGGGTACATCTAAGGGCCCGTAACGCGAAGGACCGAATAGGCGATAGAGCACATAAGTGAATAATTGAAAAACAGTAAAGATAACCAACATCAACGCCACCGTTAGAATGATTTTCGCATACAACAACGGATCTTTCCCAGGGGCTAACAGATCCGCTGGGATCGTAACCCAATTGCGACGCGAGTTTTCTTCCAGCAGGACTAAAGCCCCAAAATAACCCAGTAACGGCGTGAGAATCATCAGTCCAAAACCCACCCCTTGCCAAATAGGGTGCAATTTTGTGCTGGCTTCACGCTCGCTCATGGACGGTTGGCGTTTGTAGTCGGCATATTTACCCATTACACCATCTCCCCATGTTGCTCCGCTGCCCGCTCAATGGCCTGAATGATCTTATAGTATCCAGTGCACCGGCACAAATTGCCAGTAATCGCATATTGAATATCCTCAATCGAAGGTCGCGGTTTTTCTTCAAGCAGTTTAACCGCCGACATGATGAACCCTGGCGTACAATAGCCGCATTGAACCGCGCCCTCCTCCACAAACGCTTGTTGCACCGGATGTAAGCGATCACCCTCTGCAATCCCTTCAATGGTACGGATTTCAGCCTGATGCGCCCGCACCGCTGGAACCATACAACTCATCACGGCAACCCCGTCTAAGAAAACGGTACATGCACCACATTCCCCTTCTGCACAGCCCTCTTTAGTACCAATGAGGCCTGCTTCCTCGCGCAAGAGCCGTAAAAGGGTTTTGTTTTGACCGGTGCTGAATTCGTAGTGTTTGCCGTTGATAACGGTTTGAATGGGAGTGTTCTGAGTATGAACAATCGTTTTAGTTAAACCGTTCGAATTGGGACTGCTCTTTCCCCACAACAAAACTGGCCCTTCGGGCAAATTGCCACGTTCTCGCCCTTGAGCAATGGCAGTTAACCCGCGCCGGATCAAAACTCCCACCATATATCGCCGATATTCGGCTGAGCCGCGGATATCTGAAATAGGGCGCGCTGCTTGCATGGCCAACTCAGCCGCACGTTGTATCGTTTCCGAATCGAGCGACTTACCCACCAAAAAGGCTTCTGCTTCAATGGCATGGATAATCGTTGGGGCTACGGCACCTAATGTTATGGCTGCCTTGTTCACTCGTTGATTTTCAAGAGTCAACACGATAGCCGCATTGACTACCGATATGGCTTGCGCCCGGCGCAGGGCATATTTTAAGAAGATTCCGCGTTGATTGGCTTTTAGGGCCGGGAAAACAATATCCACAAGCATTTCATCCGGTTCAAGCACAGTTCGCCGAACCCCGGTGTAAAAATCTTTCAGCCTCACCACGCGCTCGCCACGCAATGAGCGCAAACGCACTTTGGCGTCTAAGGCCATAAGGGGGGTAATGGTGTCATTTGCGGGCGAAGCAGTAACGAGGTTTCCGGCAATTGTGCCACGATTGCGAATCTGAGGTGACCCCACTTCCCAAGTCGCCTGGGCTAATGGCAGTGCGTATTCTCGGATTAATTTTGAAGCCACACAGTGATTATGGGTTACCAGTGGCCCTAAGTGCAGATTGCCATCCTCGTCCAAGACAATCTGATCCAGTTTAGGAATACGAGTTATATCAACCAGGGTTTCAATGCCCTTACGAACACCCCGTTCTATCTCTAAAATAAGATCGGTTGCACCGGCTACCACACGCGCTTTTTCGCGTTTTTCAGCCAAAACTCTTAATGCATCATCTAAAGATGCCGCGCTGACATAGGTCTGCCACATAGGTATTCCTCCTTAACTTATTGGTTTTCTTTCATCCGCTTTCCGTTACCACCATTGCGCAACATAATGATTTCGGCCATAATACTTACAGCAATTTCTTCAGGGGTTTCAGCATTTATTTCCAACCCAATCGGCGAAACTATACGATTAAGCGACTCTTCTGAAACACCACGCTCCAATAATGTTTTGCGTGTTACCGCCCAACGGCGCTTCGACCCAATGACACCAATGTATGCCGCCGGGGTTTCCAGAAGTGCAGGCAAGCCTTCCACATCCACAGCGCTACCGCGCGTCGTAAGGATAAGATAGGTTTGCGAGTGGATGCGCAAGTGCTGCGGTAATTCAGCCATGGGCACCGGATAGAATTCGTCTGCCTCGGGGTTGGATTCGGGGTTACAAAATTCTGGGCGATCATCACAAATTGCAACCCGAAAGCCGAGCCATTTCGCCAAGTGAACCAAGGCTTTTCCTACGTGACCTCCCCCAATAACAACGATCATCGGTTTGGGGAGAATCGGTTCCACATAAACCTCCAATTGACCACCGCAAACCCCAGGATCGCCCCGCTGGGGATCAACCATATCATACCGCAACAAGCGAGCCCGTCCATCCTGGATAGCCGCCAGCGCTTCTTTTATAACTCGACTCTCTAATTCACCACCGCCAACGGTACCTATAAAGTGACCATCGGCATACACTAACATTTTACTTCCGGTGTGGCGAGGCGTGGAGCCCCGTGCATAAACAATCGTGCACAGGGCCCCAGCCTCGCCCTTTTCCACCAAGTTGACCACTTCCCGATAAATCTCTTCATTCATAGCCCAACCAACCTATTTCTGTTTCAACACGCGCCAGACCTTTTCCGGAGTTAATGGGTTATCCAGAATATCAGCGCCGCATGCATCGAGAACTGCGTTTGCGACGGCCGGCGCCACGCCATCCATTGGAATCTCTGCTACAGCCTTAACGCCAAACGGATGAGAGGGTTCAAATGTCTCGACAAAGATGGTCTCCAACTTCGGCATCTCATTGGCGCGGAAAATATGATAATTCAGCCAGTCTTTTTCGCGCGGACGCCCTTGTTCGTCATATTTGAGTTCTTCGCAAACCGCGTACCCTAGGGCCTGGGTCATGCCCCCCTCAATTTGCCCAGAAGCCGTGATCGGGTTGACGATTACCCCAGAATCCACCGCCATCACCAACCGATCCACCGTCACTTGGCCGGTTTCGATATCTACGGTTACCTCGGCAAATTGGGCCGCGAAGGGCGGGGGCGCAACCGGAGAAACATAAGAGCCAATGCCCATAATTTGCTCTTGATCGGCGTGGTGGAGGCTGTTGAGTGCAATATCTTCCATGGTCACGAAACGCCCATCTGGGGCAATTGCCTTGCGGTCGGCTAAGCGAATTTCCTCAGGTTTCACTGTGCCGTGGCCATTACCCTGGTCGTTCAGCATCTTCGCTGCTCGGATCCGAATTCGCTCCGCCACTTGTTGAGCCGCTTTTACAACTGCCGCGCCGGAGATGTAAGTCGTGCTAGAGGCATAAGCACCCTTATCAAAGGGGGTGAAATCGGTGTCAGAGGAATGCACAATAATATCCTCAAGGGGCACCCCCAAAACCTCTGCCGCCATCTGCGCTAACACAGTATCCGAACCAGTGCCTAAATCGGTCGCTCCGACCATCAAGTTGAATGAACCATCATCGTTCATCTTTATCGAGGCGCCACCCATATCCAGGTATGGGATAGCCGTTCCCTGCATAACCATTGCCACGCCAATACCACGGCGCAAGTGGGGTTTTCCTGGTACCTGATGCCACTCCGGGTTTCCAAACTTTTGATCCCAGCCGATAACGGCTTTGCCCTGGGCGACGCATTCCTCCAAACCAACCGTATGAATGATTTCTGGACGAGGCTCACGTCCTTCGCTCCACGCCGTGCTGAACGGATGCAACTCACCGGCACGAATGGCATTCTTCAGGCGAAACGCAATCGGATCTAAACCCAAATCGCGGGCTATACGTTCCATATGGCGCTCAACTGCCCAGAACCCCTGAGGGACGCCATAGCCCCGAAACGCACCGGAAGGCGGTTTGTTGGTGTATACCACATCTGCGTAGAAGCGGATATTTGGCGCCTTGCGATACTCTCCATCACCGACGTACAGCGCCATTGCCTTGTGCCCCGTGTTCCCGGTGACCGTCAAGCCATGACAGCCATAAGCGCCGGTATCACTCAGCACATACATCGCGTTAGCCGTAATCGTGCCATCCAGTTTAACCCCGGTTTTCATCCGTATCCGCATAGGATGACGCGAACGTGCTGCCGTGAATTCTTCTTCGCGGGTATAAACGTACATTACAGGGCGGCCAGTCGCAATGGTCAGATGAGCCGCTACATCCTCAATGAGTACTTCTTGTTTTCCGCCAAAGCCGCCGCCAATGCGTGGTTTTATCACTCGAATCCGCTTGACCGGCAGACCTAGCACTGGCGCCAAGATACGGCGTACGTGGAATGGCACCTGGGTGCTGGTGCGAATCACCAAACGATCATCCTCATCCCAATAGGTAACGACTACATGAGGCTCAATGTGAGACTGTTGAACCTTGGGAACCTCGTACTCAGCTTCATAAATGCGGTCGGCGTCCTGGAAACCCTTTTCGACATCGCCGATGTTTATCCGGATCTGGGCGGCAAGGTTACGTTTAGGATCCGACTCGGCGAAGTTTACATAATCGGGTTCGTCATGAATAATCGGTGCCCCCTCTTTCAACGCATCCGCCGGATCTAATATTGCCGGAAGCGGTTCATATTCCACTTCTATCAACTTAAGGGCTTGTTCGGCAATTTCCTCAGTTTCGGCTGCCACGAACGCCACACGATCCCCCACAAACCGTACTTTTTCGTCTAACGAGAAAGTATCTAATGGACCAGGAATAGGATCGGATTGGCCGGCAGTGGAATAAGGAACGCGAGGAATATCCTTATAGGTTAGTACCGCCGCAACACCGGGCAGCGCACGTGCCTTCGAAACATCGATCCGTTTTATCCGGGCATGAGCCACTGGGCTATGCAAAACCTTGGCAATTAACATGCCCCGCATCTCGATATCGGCGGCAAAGGCCGGTTTACCTTGGACTAGTTTAACTGCATCCACCTTGATCTCGGGTTTGCCAACTCGCTGCATTGCTTGCCGCTCCGGACGCATGACTGTCCAGATGCGTGGCATCACTTGGGTACGCACCATAGGTGAAGGCGCTAATCCAGGATTTGCTGTCTGGGTATCCTCACCCGAACCTGGCCAATTGGTTGGAAATACTAAGGTTCCGACCTCACCCTCAATCGGAGGCACCTGTTCACCACGCATTATCGCCGCGGCGCGTAAGATTGCCTGCACCGGTTTCAGATACCCGGTACAACGACATAGGACGCCCGATATGGCCTCCCGAACTTCGTTTTCGGTCGGCTTTGAATTACGATCCAACAGAGATTTAGCTGCAAGGGCAATGGCAGGAGTACAGTAACCGCACTGAATTGCGCCGCTCTCCACCAGCGCTTGTTGAATGGGATGCAAACCCTCCGTTTTCCGCCACCCCAAATCAGGGTGTTTCCCAATCCCCTCAATCGTTTCAATGCGATGTCCATCGGCTTGAGCCGCCAACATGACACACGTATTAATCGGTACACCATCCAACAACACCGCACAAGCGCCGCATTCGCCGTGCTGACAACCACCGTCTTTTACACCATAATAACCATGACGACGCAAAGCAGCCAATAATGTTTCATTAGGAGTTACATGCCATTCTTGTTCTACGCCATTGACCCAGAGTTTTATCTGCATAGCTCCCTCCTCAAGTCCTCATAGCGCACTCAGGCACCGCTTCAGTAGTACTTGAGCAACCTCTTGACGGTAGGTGGCACTTGCCCACTCGTCCCCTGCGTCTTGCAGCATCGCACGGAGTGCCATTTGTGCCCCACCAGCATCCGGCCCATCCACCACCAAGCCAGGTGCTTTGCCAAAACCTCCCACAACTACCCGAGTTCGTCCAGAGGGCCATTGGGCTACGGCGATTAGAAGAATTGGGCGGTCTTCTGGTGTACGGGCAACATATTCATATTTCAGTCGGGCGTTTTTGGCTACACGAATTTCTGTTATCAATACCGCATCTGGAGATCGCGCTCCGCGTAAGGCCAAAAAATCGCCCAAGGACATTTGTTGTTCCCCCGGTGCCCAAATCAATATCGCGTCCAACGCCAATAAAGCACTCAGCAGATGTGAGCGACCATCACCGGTCACAATACTCCCCGCAACAGTAGCACGTTGGCGCAGGTTATAAGTCGTCTCCTTGCGGGCCGCCAGGATCAAATCGGGTTGAAGCCCCTCACACTCTACCAGTTGTTGCAAGGTAACGGTAGCCCCAATCTTTACCAGGTTACCTTGAGAGACAATTTGATTTAAACCCAAATCTTGCAGGTCAACTACCGCACAATCTGGTTCTTTCATTCGGCTCACTGTTACCCCACCCCCTAACGGAATGGTAAAAGGATGCGGGCGTTGCAATAACGCCAATGCCTCATTTAATGTTTTGGGGCGATGATACTCAACGATCATAACCAACCCTCCTTGATTGAGGGCCACCCGGGAAGGCCCAGGTGGCCGATCTGCAAAAGCAAATCCTTATATCTGAGCAAAGGTATCAATGAGAAGTTTATAGTCTCCACCAACCGGATATAAAATCGGGCAGGTTGCCCCAGTCTTGAGATATTCCTTAACCTTGGCCTTGGCTTCTTCTGGAGTACCCGAAGCCGTAATGCGATAAATCAAGTCTTCTGGAACCAGGTGCTTGGCCTTTTGGATCTGCTCATGGGTAGCCGGCCAGCCCAAGATGCTTTGAATTTCCGCTACGACATCGGGTGAAACCCCAGAGGCTTTTGCAATATGGGGTTGCTGGGCTAAATACTGGCACAGTAGTTCACGCGTCGTATCAATCGCACGATCATGATCTGGGTCTACCGAGCACACAATGAGTTGCGGCCGGTCTAAATCATCCACCCGGCGTCCAGCCTTCTTAGCGCCCTTATCCAGCAATTCCATCGCCCAATAGTTATATTCCGGGGGCACGCAATAATTAAGCACCACCCCATCGGCGATCTCGCCAGCCAATTCCATCATTTGATCTCCAGTGGCGCCGATCATGATTGGCACATTGCGCGGTTCGCGCCGTCCATGGACAACATCCAGTTCAATCCCTTCCACATGGATGAATTCTCCATGAAACGTAACCCGTTCCATATTGAGCAGGCGACGCAATACAGTCACTGTCTCGCGCATGGCTACCAACGGCTTCTTACGCTCAATGCCCACATTGCGGGCCAAAGGATCCCACCAGGCGCCAATACCACAAATGATCCGATTGGGCGCCAAATCATCTAAGGTTAGAAAGGTCGCCGCTAACAGGCCAATGTTCCGCGTCCAGTTATTGATTACGCCCGAACCAATCTTAATCCGTTCAGTGACCGCGGCATACGCCGCCATGGGCACAATGGCATCCCTTACCAGACGGCTTTCGGCTTGCCACACGGCTTCGAAACCCCGTTGCTCAGCATAACGAACAAATTCCAACCCTTCGCGCAGATCATGAGCGTCTTGTAAGTAAAGTGCTACTCGTTCCATGATTTCCTCCTGGGGTTATTATAGAGTGAGTGGATTCATTTGGTGTTCGCGCCAGTACTCCAGATCCTCGGGCCAATCCAGGTCGAACGCAATTGAAGGCAATTCCAAGGTCCGAACCTCTAACCCTTTTTGGTGCGCCTGGCGACAATGAGCTTCGAATGAATTATTTCCAAACTGATACTCTAATGCTCCTGGCGGTCGAACCAGCAATGCATTGGTGCCTCGCAAGCGACGATCAGGCACAATCACAATACCCCGTTCAAAGCGTGCCGATTTGAGGATTGTCCTAATATCTTCGGGGCTTGCCAACGGTAAATCTACCGGCAAGATCAACACCTCGCTAGCGGCATAAATTTGGGCCATGGCCGTGGCACGTCGAAGGGCCAGATTCAGATTGATGCGTCCATCTTCCTGTAAAGTGCGAGCGCGATACTGACGCGCCGTTGAGAGGATCGAAGAATCGCGGCTGACAACTAGAATTTCTTCGATCTCTTTCACGTCCTGCAATACTTGCAGAAGATGCACGTACAGTATCTGATTCAAAAGCACTCGTTCGTGCTGGGATAACACAGCCGCTAAACGTGACTTCCCTTGATAGATCGGTTTAACCGGAACAATCGCCCAAGTGCTCATAACGTAAGAGTCTCCACTATCTTTTGGCCAAAAGCCATAACCTCTTTTGCCAGGCGAACACGATCCTGAACATCGTGCATTACAATGTCGGTTGTCTCAGGTATTATACCGAGTTGCCTAATCTCCTCAGCCCATTCGATGTCCGAAACATCAATGACCAAACCTTGCAATAAGCCAGAATAATAACGCGCCACTGCCAGCGGACTCGGTTGCCATCCCATTTCCCGGAACATTTTTGCCGCAGGTCCCTTTAACGCTTGACCACCTATCAAGGGTGAAACTGCCACAACAGGTTTTCGACTAATCACCTGTCGAATCCCCGGCACCGCAAGTATTGGCCCAATGCTAACCCATGGATTAGAGGGACAAATAATAACCAAATTGGCTTCACTTAAAGCATCAAGCACACCCTGCGCGGGACGCGCGTTTGAGACTCCCTCAAAACGAAAGGCTTTTACTTCAGGTTCGCATCTCTGGGCTACAAAGTAGTCCTGAAAACCAAGTTCTTCATTCTGTCGGGTTATCACAATCGTGGCGACGGGATCATCGGACATAGGAAGAACTTTGACCATTATTCCCCACGCGCGACAAAATGCGGACACGATTTGGGAAAGGCTTTCCCCCTCTTGCAGACGGCGCGTCCGTTCAAGATGCGTGGCTAAATCACGATCCCCTAGGCGGAACCAGGTTGGCCCACCTAGTCGCGCCAACTCTGACATAACCGTCCAGGTTTCCCCTTCGCGCCCCCAGCCCGTCTCTGGATTTGCCATTCCCGCCAGGGTGTAGCAAACCGTATCCAAATCGGGGGCAATATACAGCCCCATGTGCCGAAAGTCATCTCCCGTATTGACGATAACGGTCAGGTGGTCTGGTGAAACACAACGCGCCAGCCCATCCACCAGTTTCGCACCACCAACTCCACCTGCCAGGGCGACCACCCGCATAACTCATCCCTACCGAAACAAGTCCTGCTCTTCGGGACGGCGCAATTCCGAGAACGAAGACTCCCGCAGTGGATATGGGAATCCTCTCACGTGAACAACCGGACGTTTCTCATCCGCCTGTCCCATGATCAGTGAAGCCGCTGCAGCCAATTCATCCGCTGCGGCGACTTGTGTAACCCGCAATTGATAACCAAACAAATCGGGATGACCTCGTAAATCAACCAACGCCGGTACGCCCGCTAAACCGATACAGACTCCCACAGTTCCTAACCGCCACGCTCGACCATGCGAATCTATGATCAACACCCCAAGATTAACCCCGCTGCGTTCGTGTAAAGCCGCTCGGATACGCCGCGCCGAGGCATCTGGATCCTCGGGTAAAAGAAGCACCCAGTCCTCGGGGTTACCATAAAGACCTTCAACATTGGAATGATCAATGCCCGCATTGGCACAGACAAAACCCCATCGGTGTTCAACGATAAGTGTCCCAGGGCGGTAGCGCAATACGGCGCGGCTCTCTCGCAAAACCAATTCCACAAACCGGGCATCTTTATTGGTGAGTCGCGCCAATTCTTCCGCCTGTGCTGAAGGTGTAATTTCGCTTAAGTTGACTAGGCGCCCCTCAGCTTTTGATACAATCTTCTGGGCCACGACCAGGATATCGCCATCCTGCAACGTAATTCCATTGGCCACTAGTGCATACCACAAAATCTCACCCAAATTATCGCCCGGGCGAATCAACGGAATACCTTGCAGTGCGGTCAACGTCATGAACACATTCATAACGTCAAAGCCTCTCAGTCGGGCCGTGGCACCCCAGTAATGCGGATACCCGCTGATTGAACGCCAAATTGTTTATTGAGGCCAATAAGTATGGAGGTCAACCCCTCGACGACTACCGCGTTCTCAGATGGGCCTGCATCCCACCCCACCAACCCTGCCTCTTTAACTAAGTCAAGCACGACGTGTCGGGCTTCCTTGTTCCCACCGCAAACCAGTACATCACATTCTACAGGTTCATCGTGTAATAGGTGCTCATAGGAAATGTTTTGAAAAGCAGCCACCACCTGAACATTCTCACCCAGAATGCGCTGCGCCTCCATGGTGGCGCTTCCATCCGGTGGCATCTGTACTTTAGTCACCTTGGGAGGAACTAAAGGTACCGTGACGTCAATCACTATTTTGCCCTGGACATAAGGCTTGATAAACTCGCACATATCACGATGAGCTGCATAGGGCACAGTTAACACCACAATCTCGGCCTGTCCTGCCGCTTGCTCATTGCTCATTCCGATCACTGGACGACCCTTCGAACCCAATAACTGATTGATGTCACTGGCCGCAGCTTGTGCTTTTGCCTCCTGACGCGATCCGATGATCACCTGATGTCCAAAACGCGCCCAACGATAGGCTAATCCTTTTCCTTCTTTTCCCGTACCGCCGATAATGGCAATGGTCCGCTGTGGGATGTTTTGAAATCCTTCCGTCATGTCTTCAAGACTCCCAAGATGAGATTAGAACAAAGCATGATAACGTTCCCAAATGCGGGGAGCCAGTTGACGCGCCTCGTAGGCAATTTTTTCCGCATCCAACGTGAGCAGTTCGCGATCCCGCATCAACACTTTCCCCGCCACAATGGTTGTCGTAACCATGCTCTCGTGGAATCCAAACACAATATGCCAGGGTAAATTGTCGGGTGTCAGGGGGGTAAACGGTTGATAATCCACAAAAATGAGGTCGGCTTGAGCGCCCGGTGCAATCACACCAATGGGACCACAGTTAAATTGCTGCGTAGCCAATGCGGCATTGTTGTAAATTGCCATCCGAACAACATCTGTAGCGGGCATACGGCGCGGATCCAAGTGCCATAATTTATGTGCCAGATAAGCTGCTTTCCACTCCTCCCACATTGCATTAGAAAAACCATCATTACCTAAGCCAACCTTTACTCCTGCCCGTAACATCCCTTCCGTCTGCGCCATGCCAACCGCGTTATTCATATTGGAGCGCGGCTGATGTGTAACCCAGGTGCCGGTCTCGGCCAACAGATTGATTTCACGCACATCTACATGAACAGCGTGAACAACAATGGATCTTGGCCCCAAGATGCCGTGGCGGTAGAGACGATCTACTACCCTTTCTCCGTATTTGTGCAGGCTATCATATTCATCAACGGGGTGCTCGGCAACATGAATATGAAATCCTATATCTTCACTTACCCTTTCCCGGCAAGTTTGCAGAGTGGCTTCACTTAGTGTTAAAGAGGCATGCAGACCAAACATTGCCGCCAACCGGCCGTTGAGCGGACGGTCGCGCTTGACGTACTCAATAAAACGAAGATTCTCCTCTATCCCGGCTTGGGCACGTTCAGGCCCATCCCGGTCAGTAACCTCATAACACAATGAAGCTCGGACACCGCTTTCTTCTACCGCGCGCGCAATTTGGTCAAGGGATCCTGCAATCGCATTCGGCGACGCATGATGATCAATTAGGGTGGTTGTGCCATGACGCACTGCATCAACCAGGCAAACTAAAGCGGAATAATAGACCGCCTCTCGAGAAAGTGATTTATCTAATGACCACCAAAGTTTTTCCAAGATCTCAGGAAAATCTGCTGGTGCCGGTCCGGGAATGGCTAACCCACGCGCAAATGCCCCATAAAAATGGGTATGGGCACAGATATTTCCGGGCATGACATACTGCCCTTTCGCATCCAAACGCTCTTCGTGAGGATATTTTGCGATCAAATCTTGGGTCGGGCCAATTTCACGAATATGATCCTTCTCAATGTAAAGCGCGTGATTCTCTAATATACGATTGGGTGTTTCCCAAGTGATTAGTGTGCCATTGGTAATTAACATAGCCACCTCGGGATCTTGTTTTTAAAAAATACGCCCGTGTCTAGTCATGTTCACGGGTGAAAACAAAAAATCCAGCAGACGTTGAAGTTTACCGAAAAGGGGAAAGGGCAAGTGGAGCTCTGCAAAACCATCGGATCGGTGGACCTTAGCCGGCGGCACTTTTCGACGGGCCCATGGGATTACCCGACGCCAGTCAAGCAACGCTTGAACTGACCACCGATTCCTGCATATATTTTAGCACAAATCTAAGTCAGATGAAGTGTTTTTTGTCTTACAATTCAATTATAATCGGCTTATCTCGTTTTATTGAGGAGTTATTCTATGATGACAAACAAAGCCAAAGCCTTGCGCTATGTTGATACTAATCGTCAAGCGTTTCTCAACGCCTTAAAGGAATTCGCCAGCATCGCTTCGGTTTCAACGGATCCTGAACACAAAGAAGACATACGCCGCGCCGCGAATTGGTTAGTCTCCGAACTCAAGCGGCTTGGTTTTGATAATGCCAACACGGTCGAAACCGCAGGCCATCCAGTCGTTTTGGCTTATACGGAGCCTCGTCTAAACAATGCTCCCACAGTTCTAATTTATGGTCACTATGATGTTCAACCCCCTGACCCTTATGACGAGTGGGAAAATCCCCCTTTTTCACCATGGCAGAAAGGTGAATATCTCTATGGCCGTGGTGTTTCAGACATGAAAGGGCAGGTCATGGTAGCCCTAAAAGCTGTAGAAGCCATCACCGCTACTGGTACCCTCCCCTTGAATATTATATGGTTGATTGAGGGAGAAGAAGAAATCGGTTCGCCCAATCTGAGTCAATTTCTAGAGCAGTACCGCCAATTGCTCAAGGCGGATGTGGCCTTAAATTTGGACACCGGCATGCTCGCCCCGGATCAACCCACAATCACCTATGGGTTGCGGGGTGTGGCCGCCTTTGAATTACGCGTCTATGGCCCTGATCATGACCTCCATTCTGGTCTCTTCGGCGGGGTCGTTCACAATCCAGCACAGGCTCTTTGTGAATTGATCGCCGGTATGCACGATGCCTCTGGCAAAGTGCTTGTGCCCGGTTTTTACGATCACGTTCGTCCCTTGGATGATGAAGAACGCCAGGAATTAGCCCGTTTGCCATTCAAAGAGGCCGAACTTACGCGTAATCTCGGCGTGCCACAACTCTATGGCGAACCTGAATTTACCCCGATAGAACGGATTGGCGCACGACCAACGCTTGAAATCAATGGACTTTATTCCGGATATACCGGGCAAGGGTCAAAAACGATCATTCCCGCTTGGGCCATGGCGAAAATTTCCACCCGTCTGGTGCCTGACCAAGACCCCGAAGACATTCACCAAAAACTACGCGCTTATCTCGAAGCGAACTGCCCACCCACCGTACGCTGGGAATTAATTGCTTTTGCCGGCTCCCCAGCTTCCGTTACTGACCGTCATCACCCCGGTGTGCGCGCTCTCGCCCAAGCCCTTAAGAACGTATGGGGCAAAGAGCCTCTTTATCGCCGCGAGGGTGGAAGTGTCCCCGTCGTTGGAATGATGCAGTGCATCCTGGGCTTGGAATCGGCGCTTTCAGGTTTCGGTTTACCCGATGATCACATCCATTCTCCCAATGAACGCCTGCATTTGCCCACATGGTATCGCGGTATCCAGGCAGTCGTAGAATTTCTCATGTCCTATCCCGATTTCGCCCATTCCTGAGGATCAAACATGGCCGAAAATCTTAAACTTCCCTCTTACGGAGGACAAGCCCTGATTGAGGGGGTGCTCATGCGTGGTCGTTATGCCGTGGCAGCGGCTATACGCACACCGCAAGGCCACATTGAGGTCGTTAGTGAGCCGCTAAAAGGCATTTATCTCTCACGCCTGACCGCAATTCCTTTTCTGAGGGGCTTGGTTATTCTATGGGATGCACTTGGCTTAGGCATGCGTTATCTCTCACTTTCGGCCAACTTGCAAGCCGAGAAAGAAAGTGAAAAAATCGAGGGGGCTACTTGGGCAGCGACGTTATTTGTGAGCCTGGCGCTAGCCGTGGGGTTATTTTTCCTTTTCCCGGCATTAGTGGGCAAAGGACTTCAATCCCTACTCGGTCTAACTGGTTGGGCAACCAACCTGTTTGAAGGGCTAATCCGTTTGTTTGTGGTCATCGGTTACATTTGGAGCATCGGGCGTATTTCTGATATTCAGCGTGTCTTCGGTTATCACGGAGCCGAACATAAAACCATCAATGCCTTTGAAGCCGGCACCGAGTTAACCCCCACGAGTGTTGATCGCTATCCTCTTGAACATCCTCGATGTGGCACATCGTTCATCTTAACACTGGTTGTGCTCTCGGTGGTGCTTTTTTCGTTATTGGGGGACCTTCCATGGGTGGGATTAATTATAAGTCGCATCCTCCTTATTCCAGTATTAGCTATGCTCGCCTATGAATACATTCGATGGGCGGCCGACCATCGCAATCACCCACTTGTGGCTTGGTTAATCCGCCCTAACCTTTGGCTCCAGCAATTAACCACACGTCCCCCTAGCCCGGACATGCTAGAGGTCAGTATCACCGCTTTTAAGGCAATGCTGGAACTTGAAAACCAACTTGCGCTAGAACGTAATCCTAGGTACCAAGTATCTGCACCACCAAGCGACGCTGCCGTGGGCGCACATCAAAGTCAATAAAGATAATTTGCTGCCAAGTGCCTAAGCACAGATGACGCTCCACGAAGGGAATAGTGATTGAGGGCCCTAACATCGAAGCCCGCAAGTGACTATGTCCATTATTGTCTCCCCAACGATAATGATGAGCATAGTCTCTTTCAGCAGGTATCCACTCGTCAAAAAGGTGTCTTAAATCGCTAACGCACCCCGGCTCGTATTCTATTGTGGTGATTGCGCTGGTACTGGAAGGGGTGAAAACAACAACCACGCCGTTTTCAATGTCACTTTCCTCCACAGCGCGAGAAACAAGCGCTGTAATATCCTGAACATCCGTATTTCCCCGCGTCATCAGCGACAAGTAAGTGGTTTTAACCATCTCCGCTTCTCCATAGGCTTACTTACAGCCGAGTGAGTAAAAAATGATGCTATTGGTGGTCTTGACGGAAATATCGCACATATTATACTGGGGTTGAATTCATCTTACCGAATCTATCCCAGGATGACCATACGATGAAACCCTGGCAACTCATTCTGGTCGGCGTATTGGGTGGGCTCCTGTCCACAGCGCTTATCCTACTCATCAGCGCACCTCCGCGCTCGGAAACGATCATTCTTCGAACTCAAACGCCCTCCCCATGGGTTGTACACCTTTCGGGCGCAGTGACTCGTCCCGGGGTTTATGAGGTTCCCCCAAAGAGTCGCTTAATGGACGCTATAAACATTGCTGGCGGTTTGCTACCCCAAGCCGATACGGACGCCATAAATTTAGCCGCACCTCTTAAGGATGGCATCAAAATCCGTATCCCGTTTCTTGGCGAAGAAACCTCATCTTTGTCGGCAGATATCACCTCTTCCGTTGAGATATATGATGAGGCTTCAGGAAGAGAATCCGACCGTTTGGACATCAACCAAGCCAGTGTTGAACAATTAGAAGCGCTCCCGGGCATTGGCAAAACCCGAGCCGAGGCGATCATCGAATATCGGCAGAAGCACGGTAAATTTGATACAATAGAACAAATTCAAAATGTCCCTGGAATAGGCCCTGGGATCTTTGAGCAAATTCGCGAATTTATTACTGTGACTCCTTAAACGTCACTTTTTTCGGAGAACAGCCATGGCGGAATTAAAAACCAAACTTGAACTAGCGTTGCGCGATGCCATGCGCAGCAACGATGATGTGCGCAAGCGAACGTTACGCATGATCCTCTCAGCCATCCGCTTGGCCGAGGTTGATAAAGGCAATCCACTCGACGATAATTCAATCTTAGCCCTTTTACACAAAGAGATCAAATCCCGCCGTGAAACTATTGAAGACGCACAAAAAGGACAACGCCCTGATTTGGTAGCCGCAGCACAAGCCGAGATCAATGTTATCCAGGAGTTCTTACCCCAAGCTCTTTCAGAGGAAGAACTGATCGCGATAGCAAAAGCCGCAATTGAAGAAGTAGGCGCCAAAACGCCAGCAGACCTAGGAAAGGTGATGAAATTGCTTATTCCGCGGCTACAAGGTCGCGCTAGCGGCGATGAAGCCAGCCGAGTCGTGCGGCAACTCCTCCAAAACCAAGGGACATGAAAGGCATCACGGCAATTCCAAAACGTTTTGAGCGCTTGAATCGCCCTCTCATCAAGCGCGCCTTGCTAATTATCTGTAGCCTTCTTTCTCTTGGCGCGTTGCTTTTTCCGATTGCCATACGTCCTCCTTATCTCAGCCTCAAGGTTGGCGATGTGGCGACTCAGGACATCCTGGCTCCCAAGACATTAACTTTTGTGAGTGAAGTCCTGACGCATCAAGCCCAAGATGAAGCACGAAATGCCGTTGCTCCTGTCTATCTTCCTCCAGACCCCTCTATTGCCCGCCGCCAGATTGAGAAGCTTCAACTGGCACTGAACTATATTACAACCGTACGTTACGATCCTTATGCGACGCCTGACCAAAAGATTGAAGATCTGCGTGCTCTGAGTGACATTCCTCTTTCCGAGGAAACAGCACGTTTGCTCGTTGATCTCAACGATAGCCAGTGGCAAACCATTCAAAAAGAAGCCCTTTTGACCCTTGAACAGGTCATGAGGGGTACTATCCGTGAAGATCGAGTTGAGGAAGCCCGACAAAGCGTCCCCGGAGTGATCAGCTTCACCCTTCCCGAAGAACAAGCCCGCATTGTAGCCGATTTGGTCACCCCGTTGGTTCAACCTAATAGTCTTTACAGCGAAACGTTAACCCAGAAAGCCCGAGACGAGGCGGCTAAAAAAGTCGAGCCCGTGACTCGTTCCTACTTGGCGGGTGAAGTTATTGTGCGGCGTGGGCAGTTAATCACTCCAGCGGTAATGGAGGCTTTGGAAAAATTTGGCTTGGTCGAAACCGAAAATCGTGTGCGCGAAATCGCTGCGGCTACTGCGCTCGTGCTTTCTCTTACAGTTTTTATTGGGCTATATTTTACCCGTCGACACACACACGCGCTTGAAAGTCTTAAGGCATTGCTCCTTCTGGCTTTGACTTTTCTTCTTTTCCTCTATGCTGCTCGTATCATTGTTCCTAACCGTGTTGTTGTCCCTTATTTGTTCCCCTTACCTGCTTTTGCACTCACAGTGGCCAGCCTATATAACTTAGAAATTGGTCTAATCTTCTCCCTCGTGTTAAGCCTGCTCTCCGCCTATAACCTCCCCAATGCTCTCGGGTTGTTTATGTTCTATCTTATGACCAGCATCGTGGGAATCCTAGCGTTAGGAAAAGCGCGGCGTGTGGCAAACTTTTTCGCGGCAGGTGTCGCTATTGGATTGGTAGGAAGCGCTATGGTTATTGCCTTCCGGCTACCCGATCCCTTTGCGGATTGGATCGGCATTGCTACACTTATTGGTTCTTCCTTCATCAATGGAATTGCATCAGCAAGCCTAACCCTTTTACTTCAATTTCTTTTCTCCCAAGCCCTGGGTGTTGTTACACCGCTTCAACTCCTGGATTTATTGCGTCCCGATCACCCCCTGCTGCAGTTTGCGCTGCGCAACGCACCGGGATCCTATCAGCACAGCCTGCAAGTCGCCAATCTTGCCGAACAAGCCGCAGAAGCCATTGGCGCTGACACATTGCTAACACGGGTTGGGGCAATTTATCATGATATTGGAAAGGCCGTAAATCCAGCATTTTTCATTGAAAATCAAGCCATCGGAACACCAAATCCCCACAACGAACTAGATCCTTACACCAGCGCAGATATAATTATTCGACATGTCGAGGACGGGGTACAACTCGCCCGGAAATATCGTCTGCCCCCCCGCATCATTGATTTCATTCGCGAGCACCACGGGACCTTAATTGCACGTTACCAATATGCTCGCGCTCTTGAGGCTGCCGGGAATGATCCTTCGAGGGTCAATCCGGATCGTTTCCGTTACCCCGGCCCACCCCCTCAATCCCGGGAAACAGCATTGCTCATGTTGGCCGATATGACTGAAGCTCGCACCCGGGCCGAAATGCCTAGCGAGGAAGAGGAATTTCGTGCCCTAGTTCGCAAAGCTATTGAGTATTGTCAACGCGAGGGACAGCTCGACCAAACGAACCTAACCCTGCGCGATTTTTATTTGATCACGGAGTCTTTTACCAAAACACTACGTAACGCTTATCACCCGAGGATTAAATATCCTGAAGTACAATCCACGTCATCTCCACTCGCGGAGCAAGCTACCCACCCTATTGAGACCACTTCCCGCTAAATGTTATGATTAACCTGATCATTTCTCCCTCCTTTGAGTTCACAATCCCCCAAAAAGTAATCCTTCAATCAGCCGAGGCGGTTTTACTGCGCGAACGAAAGGACGTGGATCTTTCCATAGTCATTAGCGACAATCAGGAATTGCAGCGTCTCAATCGGGAGTTTCTGGGACATGATGCACCTACCGACGTGCTTTCATTTCCTCTAGGTGAAATAGATCCCGATACTCAACGCCTTTATGCGGGAGATGTGATCATCTCCTGGGAAAAGGTGGTCGAGCAAGCCCAAAAATCCGGTCATTCTCTTGAGTGCGAATTAGCCTTGCTTGTCATCCATGGGGTATTGCACTTATTCGGCTACGACCATGCAATGGAAGATAAAAAACAAGAAATGTGGCAAATTCAGGGCGACATCCTAAAAAATCTTGGCTGTGATCCGCAAATTCTTCCTGAATAGCGAGGCGGAAAGATGATGCAATTTCTACGTTCGCGCCTCCCGGCTTTTCGACACGCTTTTAGTGGTCTGGGTTATGTATTGCGCACTCAGAAAAATGCCTGGATTCACGCCTCGGCCACCATGCTGGTGATTGCTCTAGGATCTTGGCTAGGTCTCGACTCAATCCGCTGGGCAATTTTGATCTTTGCCATTGGATTAGTCTGGCTAAGCGAAGCCTTTAACACCGCTCTCGAGGCATTTATAGACCTGGTCAACCCCGATACGCACCCTCTTGCCGGTATCGCTAAAGATACAGCTGCGGCTGCAGTTCTCATTGCCGCCATCACCGCCGCAATTATCGGCATCCTTATTCTTGGTCCCCATCTTCTTCAACGCTTTTTCCTCTCCTGATAAACGACCATCCCATTACCAGAAAGGGTTTCCGTTATGCGTCCATTCCGATTTGGTACTGTTGGGTCTCCCCTCTCCACACCTAAAAAACCCGGAGGATCTGTTGGGGCCGTGCATCAAATCGCGACTCTGGGCCTTTCGGCATTGGAATTGGGTTGGGTACAAGCCGTACGCGTCACACCCGAGACCTGTGCTCAAATTGCTTCGACGGCAAAAGAGTTGGGCATAACAATTAGCGTGCATGCCCCTTACTTTATCAACCTGAACGCCTCAGAAGAAGAGTGGCCAAAATCGCGTCAGCGTTTGATGGATGCGGCTTATTATGGCTACTTGGCTGGAGCTACGGATATCGTGTTTCACCCCGGTTCTTACTTTGGCGAATCCTCGGTTCAGGTGATGAAAAAGGTCATTGCTCGCCTCACGGGATGTGTAGAGGAACTTCGAGCAAGGCAAATTCAAGTTACTCTACGCCCGGAAACGATGGGCAAATCAGCCATGATTGGCTCTTTAGAAGATGTCTTAATCATGAGTCGAGAGGTGCCTCAGGTACAGCCTTGCCTGGACTTTGCCCATCTTCACGCCCGGGCTGGGGATGGTTCTATGAATAGTTATGAAGAATGGATCAGGGTATTAAATGACTATGCGAAATATCTAGGGGAAGAAGCTTTGCAACGGCTACACATCCATCTTTCCGGAATTGAATACTCCTCCAAAGGGGAGCGGAATCACCTTCCCATCCAGGAGTCGGATTTCAATGTCCACGCTCTTTTCACAGCCTTACGCGACCGAGGCTGTGCGGGCCGCATTCTCTGCGAAAGCCCCAACCTCGAAACCGATGCCCTCTGGATGCAACAAACATGGGATGATTTGACAGTCAAGAATTAAAAAGGTAGGTTCCCAAGACCTACCTTTTTCGCTTTCGTCAGATTTCGCTTTCGTCAGATTTTCAAGGGATAAGCCCTTGCCCTTTAAAGGTAATCCCGCAAATTATGCTCCACAGCATAGGCAGCAGCTTCGGCACGGTTGCTTACCCCTAGTTTGGAGAGAATGCTGCTAACGTAATTTCGCACCGTTCCTTCTCCTAGATAGAGGGCTTTGGCAATCTCACGGTTTGTCTTCCCCTCGGATACCAATAACAAGACATGCTTTTCTTGTTGGCTAAGGTTCGCAAATGCCGAAGCCTCTTCCTCGCGTACCGCACGCCGCACTTCTTGAAATACGCGCTGAGTGACCGCGGGATCGAGCAACGCTTCACCTCGCCCAACAGCCTCAATCGCCCGAATTAGATCCTCGCGACCAATCTGTTTGAGGACATATCCGGACGCCCCAGCTCGGATCGCCGAAAAGAGCATTTCATCCTCGGCGTAAGAGGTGAGCATGATCACCTTAGTTTCGGGGTATTTTTGGGTAATTTCTTCGCAGGCCTCAATACCCGAAGCGCCCGGTAAACGGATATCCATTAAGACCACATCTGGGCGATGCTGAGCAACCTGCTCCAAGGCCTCTTTGGCCGTACCCGCTTCCCCAACCACCTCAAACTGGGGATGGTGTTCCAGCAACGCTCTCAATCCCAATCGTACAACCTCGTGATCGTCTACCAACAAAATTCTTTGTTTCGCCATAGCGACCTGACCTCCTCATCCCATTACCACGCCATTGAGTATATTCAAAAGGCCCAATTATGACAAGATGAGGAGGGTATATAAAATTAGTTATCACGGTTTGTAAGGTCGGATTCCATGATAAACCTGAGGGCCGGAAAGGGTGCGAAGGATAACTTCTGCTGGACGTCCCACTAGCGGTGACATCTCCTCAGGGGTCATTGGGCGATTCCCGTTCGCCAAAAGCAACTTGAAAATCTTGTTGATTAAGGACGTCTCACGCAAGAGAAAGTCGGGTTGCTTGGCGCAGTGGCTCATGAGGGTATGTTGCAAGCCATCCACCCGATGCACCTCGGCAGTTTGGGGATCCACATGGTCAATCCATACCTCAGCCTTATCCTCAAAGGCTTTCTGATGTTCTGGACATAGGAAATCGAACAGGTAAATCCGCCAGTTCGAATCATGATGTTGCCACCACTCAAAATCAATATGAAAGGGTGTCTTTATCGTGGGGCGAATCATACTAAAAGTTTGAGAATTACTCATGGCTGGCCTCCTCTTCGCTCAAGCGGAAATAGAGGTCACCCAAGTGCGAAATGTTGGGCAAACTCGCTAAAATGGCCAAGAGTGCGCTCGGAGGGCAACGTTTGACCAAATTAACCGCGGCATACAATTCTTGTGCATGTACATGGCCTTGAGGATTGAGTTTCGCCAATTCCTTCGTCATCGAACGCACTATACGATCTAGAGGAACTCGTTGACGATATGTTTGCTCCCATACTTGATCCAACCGCTCGGGGTCAGGGATAATGATGATCATCCGTTCATCGTATTCAACCCCAACGGTGTGTTTCAGCATTGTAAAGACAATACCTCCATCTGAACCAATAAGCACAGTTCGCAGCCACTCTTTGGTGGGGCGTTTCTTGCGCGCCCGGACAACTACCTCGCCTGGCTTTTCCCCCTGGCGAACGGTGATAAGGCTGCCGGGTATTACACCTTGCCGCGCATACCATTCCTGTAGTCCATAAATATAGCGATGAGAACGAACCACCCAACCGGGGTAAATGTTTCCATCGTCTTCATCCACGAAATTGAAGCGCACTCGTGGTGATTCATAAGCCGTGGGGAACAGGTTAACCATCGCACCGGTCAAAGGGAGAGTACCTGCCCGCCAATGAGGGAAAATCAGACTGAGCGTGACCTCACCAACTTCCTCTGAAGGTGTTTCCTGATTTTCCAACTCATCAAAGACCAAACGATTGAGTTCCTGAAGGATGCTTTGCGACGGTTCCCCGGGTAATTCGGTGGGTGAGTATTTCAAAAATATAGGCGGCGATTGTACTGCCTCTGGTTCTAAGCGCTTTAGAAACCACAATATCTGCCCCGCCGGACCAACTTCATCAAAACGTCCATCTTCCTGTAAAGCCAGGTTCAAAGAAAACTCAGTCAATTTCGGATTCACATCCGAAGGCAACTCGATTTGCTCTAAGATCGCTTGCGTCGGTAACGGCCCCCCACCCGCCATCTCTAACACAGCCTCCGCTAAGTTTAGATAGCCCATCGAGACGTCTACCAGTAAAGCCCGTGGGAACCAAGCACCGGCAATGCGCACTAGGTCCGGATTGGTTTCAAATACTGCGGTCAATTTCGCCGCAATTTCGCGTCCATAGTGTTTAATCACATACTTGGGATCTAACAACGGATCTTGTTCACTAATCCTGATCGGCGCGTTAAGGGCATGCTCGGACAGACCAGCAGCAAACTCTTTGTGCGTTTGAGAATCAAACTCGACCTCAATAACTTCAAATGGGGGATAATCAGGGTTAAAGCCCGGTCGCACCCCAACCACAACGCCTTGCGTCATCCCCAAAGCCGGGAAACGCAGCGTCTGCCCGGGGCGATAATGGTTTTTGGGCTGATAAATCTCGCCTCCGGCCACTTGCTCTTGCTTCAGCCGTTCAATTTCACGCCGAATCCGTTCGCGGATCAATACTTCCGCCAACTCGGCGGCAGTTTGGGGCGTTTCGGTCTCGAGAAGGTGATTGTATAAGAACTGCAAATCTTCTTCGGTGATGGTGAGATTTTTCCAATAATTGGGATCTAAGGATAAAGCTAATGAGTCCATGTCTCCATCCGTTTGTTTCGGGTTCGTTAATTGGATTGCAACAAAAAGCACAAAAATTATACATCAAAAGGAAAGAGTAGACCCCGCAGGGTTCGGGAGTGTTTAATGCAAATAGCATGGGTGTTTACTTACGGTCCGTTCGTCTTCAAAATTAATAGAGGTTTTGGAAAAAATTTGCCTCAGGCAGGTTCGTACAATGCTCTCAATGATCATCAAATTTTAGGCACAGGTATCCCCTTACTAAAGAAATATTCCTTTACTACGGTCAATTGTCTTTCAAATGACCGGTTATTCTCGCTTATACCCCAAGCGCAGTCCAACAGTAATCACCAGCGCCGGGAAAACACCCATTAACATCGCTAAAGGGATGGGCATTGGCGAGAGAAAAATTAACTGATACCCCAACGGCACCACCGTATCTACCACCCAGAACAGAAGGAAAACCTGCCACAATGTAATCTTATGCGTTGTCCAAAATCGGGAGAGCAAAAGGATAAGAACAACATTAAGAACGAATGCGACCACAAACATGATTTGTGTTGTCCAATTCGAGGCTGCGGCTTCAAAATTAATGGCGATTCTAGCAATGACAGCGCTCAAAATACTACCAACTGCATACCCCATGTAAGCAAAGCAGGCGATCATCACCGCCTTTAGCACATCAACCCCCTGGGTACTTCGGCGGCGCGATGATTCAGGTTGATAGCGCCGCCGTTCCCATCCAACCAGAATCAGCGAGAATGTTAATGTCTGCAAAAGCATCTCCGGCAATCCAATCAGGTGATACCAGAGCGGCAATTTGGTGTAAATGATCCCTTCCAGCGATGAGGGCGCTGCGGCAGGGGTACCCAGGATTCCCAAGAAAACAAAAATGCCTCATAGAATCAGCCAACCTCGTTTATGGGTCATAATCGTCTTACGCAGCGGCCACAGCGCTACCGCATAGAGTAGCCCTCGAAGCGGCTGAAGTAATGGCCCCAGGAACGCCGCTCAAGAACCCATTGGACGCATGTAGTCTCGGATGACCTCTTGCTGAAAAATCCTGCCATAATCGAACACGTTGGACATGATCAGTCCGAATACAAAATATGTCGCTGTATGGATCAAAACGACTTTCCCGGCAAAGATGAGAAACTCTTTGGTAAAACTTCCCCCCGTTGATTGTTGCATTAGCCCCTCCCTTTTAAAATAAGAACCGGAAAAACCAAACGGTTTAGTGAGGCCCGCGGTTTGCGCCGTCATCGGATTTTCGATTGAGTTTGTGAAGTAGGATCGAATTCGAGGGATAAAGAACACCGCAAAACCCCACGCACCCTTAGCGATTCTATCAAATAGCCATAACTTTTTGGGGATCAATTTCGCCCCAGATCAGGGATATCGCCACACCAATTTGAGTATACCTCTAACCCACACCGAACGAACAAATATTTCCCAGTGCCGAACCCCTCACCTACGGATATTCGCGCTCCAACCAATCCAAAGGTTCTACCTGTACGCCGTTGACCCATACTTCCCAATGCAAGTGAGGTCCAGTGACGCGCCCAGTTCCCCCGATCTCGCCAATGAGTTGACCTGCTTCCACTCGATCCCCGACGTTAACCAAAATCTTGCTCTGGTGCCAGAATCCACTATAAACCCCCCAGCCGTGATCAATGATGGTCGCATTGCCTCGTACCGTGAGTGGTCCGGTAAATACCACCACCCCTGCCGCGGGGGCATAAATGTTCAAGTTAGCACAAACACCGTAATCCACCCCGGTATGAAAATAAGTGTAACCACTATCATTGTAGGAACGACGGTTCCCAAACCAAGACTTGATGCAACTGGGCTCATCTACTGGTTTGCGAAAAACCCCTTGCCAAAATTTCACCGGGGTATGATTAGCCACTACCGAGCGCACCAAGCTATCTTCCGGTTCGGTATTCGCCTTATCCAGCGTTTGTGGGTCTACTACCAAAGGGGGATCTTGTGGATAGTTACCGGGTTGGAGCAAGACCGGTTGACTTAACGAGAAGGTCGTTCCTTCGACTGTAGTAAGGGTCAACGAAAAGTCCAGTAATCCTGGCTGAGCCATCGCATGGATTCCCTGCAACGCCACATAGGTGTTCGTATCCTGGGCATCGAATTGGAGCGGCCACTCTCCCAACATTCCAATAGCACGAACCGGCTGATGCACGCTCACCTTAACCACTACTGTTTTTCCTTGAATTACCGGCAGAGGATAGAGATCAATCCCTTTTACAAAAGCCGGCGCCCCTGGAAATGCCGCTGCATTTTGCGCCGCTTGCTCATTTCCTACCGCGATCAACGGATCCATGGGGAGAAGCTGAGCACTTGATCCAACACCATTTGCCAGCAGATAGTCCCACATAGATACACCGGACGCCGTTGCCAATTCAAGGGGCGTCTGCCCTACGGATAACGCAACCAGAGATGTCGTTTGGCTTTGCGAGGAATTCTCTTGCACCGGGAGAATTAACGTCGCTCCTACAAATAATTGAGAGGGAGTTGCCAGACGATTAAGACGCACAATCTGCTCTTCAGGGATGTTGTATTGGCGACTCAAGAAAGACAAAGACGCCCCTAAAGGAACAGATACTGTAGTTAATGTACCTCGAACACCTTCAAAACCGGGGATCTTCAGCCTTGTCCCAACGCTTATAAAGTCCGGGTTTTCAATTTGATTTACCCGGACGAGATCCTGAGGTGAAACCCCAAAACGGCGGGCGATGGAATTGATGGTATCATTCGGTTGAACAATATATACCGGCAAATCCTCACTTTGTGCCCATGCTACATCACGATAACCCCAAGGATACAGCAGGCTTACCAAGATAATTACAAGGCTAAAGGAGCGTAATCTCAACCTCATCGTTCACTCGAAAGCAAGCAAGGTAATTGGGGTGGGTTTCTAAAACATACGAAGCCGGTTGCCGCGGTACATATAATAACGCCCAGGGGTGAGCATGGCAAAGATCCACCACCCGTCGGGCTCGATTGATCCAAATAACCGCAATATCAAAGCGCATAAATAGCATATGAATTGCCGTTTCTAGCCGCCCTTCATGGGGCTCAACCAGTAGGATCCCCTCATCAGGCGCTAAGCGAGGTCGAAACATCAAACCCCACAATCGTTCCCAATAACTTGAACAGAAGCGCACACGAATGGGATTGGTGAGTGGTTGGGTGAGATTTTGGATCAAAGCCAGGCGCATGAGTGTTAAGAACAACTTCTGAGCGCAATTTACATTGATAACTGATTAGAGACATTATTCAGCACATTTTCAATACTGTTTACTAACTCCTGTGGATGGAAAGGTTTGGCAATATAATCATCTACCTTGGCAATGTGTAATCCCAGTACCCGATCAATGGGTTGGGCCTTGGCGGTGATCACAATCACTGGGATGTTGCGTGTTTGGGCATGATTTCTTAACTGCTGGAATACCTCCCAGCCGTCAACATCTGGCATCATCAGATCCAACAAAATTAAATCTGGCCTTTGCGCAAGGACAACTTCCAAACCATTACGTCCCCCTTGTGCGCCGATGACCTCATAACCGCGACGACTCAGGATCAACGTGACCAGTTCAATCATTTCCTGGTCGTCTTCGATGTACACGATCCGTTTTCCTTTTTGGTCACCTGTCATATGCTGTCTCCCTCACTTATATTTATTAGTTTACCACACCCCGCTATCAGAAAATCCAATTTTGTAGCAATAAATATCAATGATTGCCTTTTGTCAACGCTAAAACGCGCTATAATCATCTTGCCTGCATTTGTACCTAAACGACCCAAAATAAGAATATTTTTTTTGAATTAACTGCCATACCTGACCAAGGAGGAACTCAGCATCCATGACCACACGTTACGACATTGCCATTATTGGCGGTGGAATTGTAGGCATGGCCACTGCCATGGCCCTTACCCAACGGAGTTGCGCCTCACTGATCGTCCTCGAAGCCGAGGACCGATTAGCTGCCCATCAGACCGGCAACAACAGCGGCGTGATTCACTCCGGAATTTACTATAAACCCGGCTCGTTGAAAGCCCGCAACTGCATTCAGGGCCGCGAAGCCCTTTATCGCTTTTGCGAGCAATACGATATTCCTCATGAACGCTGTGGCAAAATCATTGTTGCTACCCTTCCCGATGAACTTCCACGCTTAGAAGCGCTTTACCAACGTGGATTAGAAAACGGCCTGACCGAAATCCGAAAACTTGGACCCGACGAGATAAAGGAATACGAGCCTCATTCCATCGGGCTGGCGGCGATTTACGTTCCTTACACCGGTATTGTGGATTACATCCAGGTGACCCAGAAGTATGCCGAATTAGCCCAAGCCCAAGGGGCAACCCTTCAGACTCGGGCGCGACTGATTGGAGTGAAACAGACAGGAAATGTTATAACTCTTGAAACCACCGCCGGTACTTATGAAACCCGTCACCTTATTAACTGTGCGGGTCTCCACTCCGACCGTGTCGCCCGCATGTGCGGCCTTAAGCCCGAGTTGCAGATTATTCCATTCCGCGGCGAATATTACGACATTGTGCCAGAACGGCGATATTTGGTTAAGAATCTGATCTACCCCGTCCCCGACCCGCGCTTTCCCTTCCTTGGAGTCCACTTTACACGCCGCGTTAATGGCAGTGTTGAGGCTGGGCCAAATGCCGTGCTGGCCTTCAAGCGCGAAGGCTATCGTATGACGGATGTCTCACTTCGAGACGTTGCTGATTATTTATTCTTCCCTGGTTTTTGGCGTATGGGGTTGAAGTATTGGAAAACCGGCTTCGGAGAATTCTATCGCTCACTTTCCAAGCGCGCCTTTGTCCGTGCTCTCCAACGCCTGCTACCCGAATTACAAGAAACAGATGTAGAACGCGGTGGTGCCGGCGTGCGTGCCCAGGCATTAAATCGCAACGGTGCGCTTCTAGATGATTTTGCTATTTTAGAAACGCCCAATATGATACACGTCCTCAATGCCCCTTCGCCCGCAGCGACCGCCTCGATCAGCATTGGGCAAACCATTGCTGAAACTGCACTGCGAACCTTTGACATTCCCGCCCGCAAACTTTCTTAGGTCAAAGCTTATTGCGACGCAAAACTAGAAAAATACTGGCGCAGGAGGGGTTCCAAATCGCTTGTCGTTTGTCCTCTAAGAAGATCGAGGAAATCCGAGGGTGAAGCAATTCTGCCATTGTACTGCTGAGCATACTCGCGTAGGGCTGTAAAAAATGCTTCGTCTCCAACTGCCTGGCGCAAGTCCTCAAAGAATTGCGCACCCCGTAGGTAAACTGCGTTACGATAAGCCTGATAACCGGCATAATCATAAATACTTCGATCTATCCAACCAGCTGGCTGGTAATAGTTGACTCGATAGAACCACCACCATGCAACCAAGTCGGGATAATAATACTCATAGAAAAGGCGTTCGCTATACGTGCATAAGGCTTCATCCAGCCATGGATGTAAAGCCTGATCATTCGCCACCTGACCATACCACCATTGATGCGCAGTTTCATGCGCGGCGATCATGGTTAAGTACCCCTGCGGCGTTCCATCGTAAAGGTTGTAAAAACCCTTGCTAAGGAAGTATAGTCCATCGTATTCCATTCCATCCAGGAAGTCCGCCTCCACCAGGCTTAACTGAGCCCGAGAATAAGGCGAAAACAGTTTCGAATAAAGTTCTAGAGCTTGTGCCGTGGCTTGGAGCGCAGCCTCACCTGCCAGGGTATTATCCTTGAAGTAATAACTGACTACACGAATATTATTGACGGTGATCTCATTCACTTGGTAATCGGGGCTCAGCGAGAGCACAAAATTACGCGCCCGTTGAAGCCTAAAATGAAAACGCCCTTCGGAATCTTTTTCGCCCGCCGCGCTGGCTGCTATCAACCATTCGCGAGAAGAATCTAAGATTTCAAGCACCACCTCATAATCCGACAGAGGATAAACCTGATGCTCACCGAAGTAGCCAGGAGGATGAACCAACCACTCGCCATCCTTAAGGGATGGAATGTAAGGATACCAATCCACCAAATTGATTTGTCGTAAGGTATAACCATAAATTTGAGGTTTAGCAGTGTCTGATGGAGGCGGAATTTCAGGCAAATTGAGCCGATAATGGAGGGTCAATTCGGTCGTTTCGCCCTCGGTCACGGGAGACATTTCTTTGATTTTCCAAACGTTAACCGTCTCTGGCTGAAGCGTTAAGCGACGTTCCCCCTGCATAACGGAAAGCCATTCAAACCCTTTCGGATACCTGGCGGCTTCAACAACCAGCGGCAACTCTTCCCGAGGCGCACCGGTATCATTAAACCAACGAATCCTCTCCTCCACTTCCACCGTGCGGCGCTCTGGAAATAAACGAAGCCATAGAAAATAATTTGACATCCCTTCATTCCCTAAACTCGCCAATGTTGGAGTGAGCGTTGCTCCCCCCGTGGGTGTTTCGGTCATTGGAATAGTGGATTGGGAGATGGGGGTAACCGTGGGTGAAGATTGGGTTTCTGTCTCAATTGAGGTCGAGGGCACAAGCGCATTATTGTTCGATTGACAAGCCACAATACTAAGGCTTAAGCCTAATACAAGGATACTATTCCGGATGGCACGCCATGGTTGTAGCATGGTTCTCCCTCACTTCCCGCTAAATGACCGTAAACCTTGACGATACCGTCATTGGTGCTTAAAATCACAGCCTGCAAGCCAGTTGACTGGCCTCAATCATACTCCAAATTAGAGCGAAGGTAACCTCAAAAAACGAGGTGAGAGGCGCTCGAAGGAAGGGAAAATGGAAAAGATCGTTCTAAAAGCCACTCGACGTAACGTGACCGGAAAGAAAGTTGGGGCTTTACGCCGTGCTGGTCAATTGCCCGCTGTCATGTATGGGCATCATTTTGACCCCACCCCTATTACACTTGACCTCCATGAGGCAACAAAAGTGCTCGGCGGGCTCAAACCCTCTGCCCTGGTCACCATTGAACTGGATGGTGCCCAGCACGCAGCCCTAATCCGCGAAAAACAACGTGATTTCATCAAAGGTACTCTTCTCCACGTGGATTTTCAGGTCGTATCTCTAACCGAGAAAATCCGTGCCGACGTCTCGCTTGAATTTGTGGGTGAAGCACCCGCCGTGCGCGATTTCAACGGCGTACTAATCACCAATCTGGAAGAAGTGGAAGTCTCCTGCTTACCTCAAGACCTGCCCGAAAAAATTGTGGTAGATATCTCCGGATTGGCGCGCATCGGTGATGCCATCTACGTTCGCGATTTGGCCTTCCCACCGAACGTGGAATGTCTAGAAGATCCCGATGAGGTCGTCGCTGTGATCACAGGTGGTGCGGAAGAAGAGGTGGCCGAGGGTGAAGAAGTTGGCTTGGCTGAGCCTGAAGTCATCGAACGCGGCAAGAAGGAAGAAGAGGTCGAGGAAGAATAACGCTCACATCATCTTTTATAACACAAACCCAAAACTGGATGCTACACCAGCATCCAGTTTTGCTTTTCCTCCGAATTCTTATCATCAGACACAATGCCTAATGCCTGGAGCAACAAATAAACAATGCGCGCCGTGATCCCCCATACCTGCTCGCCCCGATAGGGGGCAAAATAAAGAACTTCATGCAATGTTCCTTCCGGTGTGGGTCTCATTTCACGTTCTAGATGATGGGACTGCGCTAACCATACTAGCGGGATGGTAAACACCTTTTCGACTTCTTCCTCCGAAGGATGAATCGTAACCGGCCAGGCCATTTTTCCTACCACAGGATAGATCAAATAATGCGTGACCGAAACCAGGGTGGGTAATTGCCCCAATAAAGTTATATAATATGCGTCAACTCCAATTTCTTCCCGGGTCTCACGCAGGGCAGCACTTTCAACCGATGGGTCATCGGGCTCAATAGCCCCTCCTGGAAATGCCACCTGCCCTTTGTGATTTTGAACGCGCGAGGTTCGCTTAGTGAAGAGCAAATGCCACTCATCATCTTTCCGGAGTAGCGGGACTAAGACCGCTGCCGGGCGTAAATCCGATCTGGGGAAAAACGTGGAGACATGACTCTGAGTCCAGCGAGCCTGAAATTCGGATAGCCGCTGCCGGATTTTGGCATCCGTAAGGTTATTAAGCGCATAAAAGAAGGCTTCCGGATTATTCGTCTTCTTCCTTGTCATTTTCTTCAAGCGGGATTATGCCTGGAACGTCACCAGCTACCATTCCCATGGGTTCTGATATATCCAAACTTCCCGGCTGCACGGCTCGCGCAAAGATGAGGAATCCGGTATGTGCTACCATGCGATCCACCGGACGCAACCGCTCTGGTTCGGGTTTGTAGTGGCGAAGTAAGACTTCACACACCTCGATAAGATCAAATGCCTGTGCTCTTAACGCAGCCACCAAGCGCGTCACTTGATTGGTAGTAGGAAGAATGCTACCGAAGAATCCCCCCGGCTTAAGCGCCTGGCGGGCTTGTTCTACGTAATCTTGTGGATTGGGAACATCGAGGAAAAGCGCATCCACGCCTTGCTCATCAAAGCCCTGAGCAATATCTTTGAGTTTAAAGGTAACCCGATTTTCCAACCCCAAGCGCTGTAAATTTTTCAACGCCAAGCGTTGAACATCCTCGCGAACATCATAACTGGTCACTCTACCACCAGCGCCAACCGCAAACGCAAAAGCGCAGGTCAGAGAGCCTGAGCCCGTGCCCGCTTCAACAATATGTTGCCTTTCCCCCACGCTCATGTTGATCAGGATTAATCCAATATCCTTAGGATAGAGGATTTGTGTGGTTCGCGGCAGTTCACGGATAAGATCTGCCAGAGAGGGTTGTAACACCAAAAAGGGTTCTCCCATATGACTGGTAACCCGCACTCCCCAGGGTTTACCGATAATCTCATCATGCTTAATAATCCCTCGATGACTGTGAAATTCTCCTCCGGGTTCCAGACGCAAAATAAACGTTTTACGTCGCTGACTTACCAAGTACACCAGATCATCCGCCTGGATTTGGGAAGAGCGAAGATTCCAGGTCACGCTTGTCGTCCTCCTTTGTAAGAATCAACTCGGGCCAGCCAATAAGCGATGAGCAGGAACAAAACACTGCCTACAACAGCCCCGGTCAAATTTAGCGGTCCAATCCGGCCCGCACTCCAGGATAATACACCTGCCATCCAATGACCAACCCAAAAGCCCAGGTTAGCGGCGATCAAATAGACGACCAAATGGACCCAATTTCCTCCTCGCCACAAATGAAACAACGCCCCCAGTAATGTTGCCACACATACCCCTAGTATCACACTCTGAAAGGTCATGGCAAGTACCTCAACGCATGGAAGCGGAAATGATCATACCACCCCCCAAGACAATATCGTCTTGATAAAAGACCGCCCGTTGCCCTGGCGTTATATCCCGTACTGGCTGATCAAATTCCACCCGCACCTGCTGCGGAGTTTCAATTACGACGGTTGCATCAAGGGGGGAAGCTGTATAACGAATTTTAACCTGCGCTCGGAATTGTTCTGCCGGCGGCTCACCCAGAATCCAATTCACTGGTGCAGCATGCAAAACGCGCTTACCCAGATCCTCCTGAGGGCCTACGATCAAGAGATTTTGGCGTAAATCCTTATCTACCACGTACAAAGGCTGGGAAGTTGCAACTCCTAATCCCTTACGCTGTCCTATGGTGTAAAACGCCAATCCTTTGTGCTCCCCCAAAACCTCACCCCTCCGATTAATAATCAACCCAGGACGGATTACTTCCGGAGCATAACGCATCAAAAAATCACGGTAATCCTCACCGGCTAAAAAACATAGATCTTGGCTTTCTGAACGTTCTGCAACAGGCAACCCATATTTTCTCGCCAAGTCACGAACTTGAGGCTTGGTGAACTCACCAATGGGGAGTAAAGTATGGCGCAGTTCTTCTTGTCCTAATACACTAAGAACATAAGATTGGTCTTTGGAAGTGTCCAGACCACGCAAAAGCAGAAATCGTCCCCGTTCATCATGGATGATCCGGGCATAATGGCCGGTTGCCAACCATTCTGCGCCTAAGGATAAGGCTTGTTGTAAAAGCACCCCCCACCGGATGCGCCGATTGCAAACCAAGCAAGGATTAGGTGTCATCCCGGCCACATAGCCCTGGATAAACGCTCCCACAACCCACTCACGGAATTTCTCCCTAGCATCAATCACGTAAAACGGGATACCCAGTTTTGCGGCAACTCGCCGCGCCATCATCATCGCATCCGGTGTGCAACAGCGGTTTAGGTCTTCTTTTCCGGGTTCACTCCATAAACGTAGCATCATCCCGACAACGTCATACCCCTGCTCAACCAATAAAGCAGCCGCGACCGAGGAATCTACCCCGCCGCTCATTGCCACGACAACCTTATGCATCCGAGGCGTTTCCATAAACCGATTAACTAACCCTATTGATTACGCGACACTTTTCTACTACCCGAGGCAAAACCTCTAAAAACCGTTCGATATGGTCCTGAGAAGTTCCCCTTCCCAGGGTAACCCGCAGGCCCCCCATGGCCCACTGTGGCGTCAAGCCAATCGCCTGTAATACCTCAGAGGGTTCAGGGTTCCCGGTCTTGCACGCCGAACCTGAAGAACAAGCGAATCCTTCGTGATCCAAGTGCATCAATAACAAATTGGCATCGACTTGCTCAAATGCAAATGAGGCATGGTTGGGTAAGCGTTGAGTAGGATGCCCGGTAAGACGTGCACGTGGGATACTCTCAAGCACCCCTTCGATCAGCCGATCTCGCAACGTTCTTAGGCGTTTTGATTCGCGGTGCAAATCCTCCATAACCAGGCTAAGCGCTTCTGCCATTCCAACAATCAGAGGGATATTTTCCGTACCTGCGCGCAGGCCGTTTTCCTGAGCACCCCCAGTTTGCGTTGGGACGATAGAGGTTCCCCGGCGCAGGTAAAGGGCACCAACGCCCTTTGGCCCATAGAACTTATGCGCACCCAGCGAAAGAGCGGAAACCCCTAAAGACTCCACATCCAATCTCAAATGAGCCACTGCCTGCACAGCATCGGTGTGGAAGGGAACATTCTTCTCGCAGCAAATTTTTGCGATTTCGGCAATCGGATTTATCGTCCCAATTTCATTATTGGCATAAATCACCGAAACCAGTGCCGTATCCGCGTTGATTAGAGCGCTTAAATCATCCGGGTCAACTTGCCCATGAGAATCCACCGGGATATATTCAACCTTAAAGCCGTATATGTCTTCCAACTGATGTGCTGTAGCGGAAACCGCATGATGTTCAACTGGCGTGATTAAAATACGGGTGGCTCCGCGCCGTTGGCGTTCCGTCAGTGCAAGTCCTCGCACGGCGAGGTTATCACTTTCAGTACCACCCGAGGTGAAAATAATCTCGCGAGGTTTAGCCCCAAGTGCTTGCGCTATTCGTTCACGCGCCTCTTCCAAGGCCGCCTCGGCTTGTTGTCCTTCAAAATGAACCGATGACGGGTTGCCAAAATTAGGACCAAAGTAAGGTAATATTGCTTTGATAACCCGTTCATCCACAGGCGTGGTCGCTGCATAATCTAAATAGACTCGTTCCTGCCAGACCATTGAATAACTCCCACAAAACACTAAAAAATAACACTGACGATCTTCGATTATAGCACGAGAACACACACCTAACTTTTAGGTTTGG